>DATMEI010000236.1:0-11084 GCA_035556995.1 Streptomyces sp. | reverse complement strand
CCGTGGATCAGCCGAAGTCCCCCCTCAAGTGCTCCGCTCTGAGCGCTCGTCTGCTCCTGACGCCCAACTTCCCGTAGATGTTCTGCAGATGGTTGTCGACCGTACGCTTGGAGATCGTGACCGCTTCCGCCACTTCGGCGTTCGTGAGCCCGGAGCACACGAGCCTGGCTATCTCGGCCTCCCTCGCGGTGAGATGTCTCGCGACGCCCAGCACCGACAGGCCCGGCGTGCTGGCCTGTTCACAGTGGCGCTGAAGCGAGAAGGAGAGGTTCTCCGCGGCGGTGGCCGCTCTCTGCTCTCCTCTGTGACCGAATCCCATGCTGGCTGAGGCGGCAGCCTCAGCTGCGAGAAGCGAGGACCCTGTCGCTTCCAACGCGTGTGCGCTGTCGAGGAGTTGCTGCGGGCGGTCTCCCTCGGCGAGTGCGGCGACGAACGAGGTGCGGGCCGCGATCAGCCCGCCGTCCGCGTACTCCGAGATACGCATCAGCCTCGCGCAGGCTCCCTTCGCGTCCCCGAGCCGGGCCACGTCCGTGAGCAGTCTGGATTCGCTGGCCAGATGCCCCGCCGCCCGTGCGCACCGCACCGCCTCCCACAGGACGTCACGGCTCTCCGTCAGCTTGCCTTGTGCGGCGAGCAACCACGCCTGCCCCAAGGGGAGTTCGGAGCGGAAGGCGCCCCAGGGCGGCAGACCTTCGCATTCGCTGAGTGCCTTGGTCGCGGCCGGTACGTCCTTCACCAGGGCAGCCGCCTCCGCCTTGCGCGCCAAGGCCATGTGCAGGGTGCCGACCAGCGAGTTGCGTGCCGCTACGGAGACGGCCTGGGAGGCCCAGCGCCGTGCCTCGACCGGGTGACCCCGCAGAAGGGAACACCGCGCGAGCGCCGCGGCGATCCACGCCTCCGCCCCCGCGGCATCGTCGGCCAGGGCCTCTTCCCAGCCTCTCTCGCCGGTCCTGTACGCCTCGTCGAGCTTCCCCTCCTCCTCCAGCGCGAACATCACGGTGTTGAGGTACTGCACGGGGTGGGGAATCGCCAACGAGTCCTCCAGGCCGACGCGTTGCTCGTACGCCTCCTGCGCGAGCCGCCGGCCCTCGCTCACCCGGCCCGTGGCCACCATCGCGGCAGCCCGCGGGCCCTTCCCGAAGAGGCCGGCCTGACAGTCGGCCTCGAAGTGGATGCCGCGCAGCGCTTCCAGGGCCTCCTTCGGCCTTCCGAACGCCATGAGAATCGCCCCGCGTACGGCCGTCAGCACGTCCCGGTACTTCGGTTCGCTGATCCCGCGCATCGCTTCCGCGCCGACTTCCAGCGCCTTGTCGCCGTCGATGAATCCCCACGCCAGCAGCCTGGCCTTGCCCAGTGCGACGAGCAGCCGGTCGAGTTCACTCGCTGCTCTGGAGGTCGCCTCGTCGAACACCTCCCAGGCGCTGTCGAGTTCGCCGAGTTCGTACAGCGACTCCGCCAGCAGCAGGCGGGGAAGCAGCTCTTCGCTGTCCCGGCAGGCAGCTTTTGAAAGCTCCCGCACCTGGCGGAAGTTCTGTGTGCGCCGCGCCAGCGTCGCGGCCCGCAGCAGCATGTCCGGGTCCGCGGACCCCGTGGCGGCGAGCTGCCACGACGCGATCCGGATCTTGTCCGTGAACCTCTTGGCGCCGCTCGCCTGGACGAGCGCCGCCTCCTCGCTGAGGATGCGCCGTCGTTCCGAGGACGGAATGACCGACCGGAGCACCTTTTCGTGCGCCGGATGCTTCAGTGACACCGATTCGCGGCGGCCGTCGCGCGTCGTGCGTACGAACCCGAGCACCTCGAGCTCGTCCATCGCACCGCCGGGAAGGCCGGCTGCCTCCACCGGCTGGCACAGCGCGATTCTGTTCAGGGCCCTGCGGGTTTCCGAAGAGACGTGGGCGAGTTGCCTCTCCAGCAGTTCCGAGAGGAGCGGGGTGGAATCCACATCCGAGATCAGCGTCCACGACTCCCCGTCGTCGATGAGGCTCCCCTTGGCCAGGGAGCACTGGACGAACTCGCGCAGACAGCGGGGATTTCCCCCGCTCACCCTGTGCAGGATGGAAACGGTGCGCAGTTCCACGGCCCCTCCGAGCGCACGGCGCATCACCTCACCCACCTGCGGCTCGCTGAGTCCGTCCAGATCGACCCGCCGGGCCGCCTCGCTCGCCTGGAGCGAGTATGCGACGGGCTTGAGATCCTGCAGGGCACTGACCGTACCCACCAGGAAGAGCACGCCGGATTCGAGGAGTTGACCTGCCAGAGAGGCCGAGGACTCGTCCAGCCCGTCGAGACCGTCGACCACGAGGAGGAACCTTCTGCCACCGGAGGCGGCGCCGCATCCCTCGGTCAGGGCCTCACGGGTCTTCGTGAACAAGTCCACCGGATCATTCACATGCGCCCCCTGGGGGAGCAGATGCGCCAACGAAGCCAGGGGGGAGTGGACTTCGGACACGGCGACCGCCTTGCCGGTCGGATGACCGCGATGAGCTGCCCTGCGCCGGCAGGCGTCTACGAGCTGTGATTTTCCGGCGCCCTGAGGTCCGTGGACGATGAAGGCCTGCCACCGTTCATTCGTCAGTGCCTCGTCGAACTGAGCGGTCTCCAGCTCATGTCCGACAACCGGCCAAGGTGTCGGATCACCCACGATGCCCCCCTTCGCATGAGCCGGGCAGGGGATTCCCTGACCCACACATGGCTGCCACCTGCCGGACCTCAATCTGCAGAGTACGTATCCAGCCCGCCCGGGAAAGCCTGTGGCGCCAGAGTTGTCCGATCATGAGTGGACCCGCGCCGCGGCGCAGCGATGAGCCCTCGCGGCCCACCCGCACTCGGCGCACACATCAGCGGTACGGGCATCCGTCGCCCGGGCGCGACAACGGCAGCCCTTTCAGTGTGAATCTGCGAAAAGCGAGTATTCCGTGCAACTTTGCCCTGGTAATACGTGTCTGGACCTTTGTAAAAGGAAATGCGCCACAAGGGGGCCTTCATGCGTAACTTCAGGCTGCTTGCCATCGCCTTCCTCGCGAGCGCCGGGCTGCTGACCACCGCGTCGGTGAGCACCGCTGCTGCGAGCGGCACCGAAGGCTCCACCGGGGCCACCACGACGTCCAAGAGTGCCGCCGCGACCTGCGGCGTCACATGGGGAAGCCTTCCCAAGGCCGGCGACGGCCCGGGGACCCGTCCGCTGACGAACGTCCGCACGGGGAGACACGAGTGTTACGACCGCATGGTCCTCGACATTCGCGGCGACCTGCCCGCGGACCCGGCCGCCTACCACGTCCGGTATGTGGAGAAGTTCTACCAGGACGGCTCCGGACACCACATCAAGATCGGCGGAGGGGCGATCCTGGAGATCGTGGCGACCGCACCGAGCTACGATCCGGAAACTCACCAGCCGACCTACGCCGGCAAGGGCGGCAAACCCCTGCCGGGCGTGAACCTCACCGGCTACAAGACGTTCCGTGACGCCCGCTTCGGGGCCAGCTACGAAGGAACGACCCAGCTCGGCCTCGGAGTTCGGGCCCGGCTGCCGTTCCGGGCGTTCCCGCTGGGCGACCGTCTGGTGATCGACGTCGCACACTCCTGGGCGGCAGCGCGCTGACCCTGGGGAACCTCAGGGGCGGGGCCCAACGCATGGGCCCCGCCCCTGACTTGCGCACGCCGATGCCGGCGGCAGCTCCTCAGCGCGCGGAGCCGGAGCCGGAGCCGGCGGAGGGTTCGGCCTCATGGGCCAGAACCGCGTAGACGTACTCGCTGCCCCAGGCCCCGTGCGTCCAGTCGTTCTCCACGAGATGGGCCTCCCGCCTCATGCCCAGGCGCTCGCACACGCGCACCGAGCCGGTGTTCTCCACGTCGATGCGCGCGAACACGCGGTGCGCGTCGTACTGCTCGAACGCCAGGTGTTTCAGGGCACGGGCCGCCTCGGTGGCGAAGCCCCGGCCCTCCCAGTCGGGATGGAACACCCAGCCGATCTCCACCTGCCGCGCGTACTCGCTCCCCAGCTTGAGCACCACTTCCCCGATCACGCCCGGCTCGTCGCGGCGGCAGACGGCGAGTGTCAGCGCGTCCCCGTCCTTGTCCCAAGCGGGCGGGCGGGCGATCTCCTTGATGTGGTCGGCGCACCATTCCCGGCTGCGCGGCGGCCGGTACAGATAGCGGGCGACCGCGTCGAGACCCTGGTAGGCGTACATGTCGTCGACGTCGTCCGGAGTGAAGAGACGCAGCACGAGACGATCTGTCGTGATCGGCAACGCTTTGGACAGCATGTTCACGTAACTCCCCGAAGAATGTTGGTCCTTGACGCTCAATCATCGGCTGTCCGCGTTCACACGGGGCGGAGACGTGGCGTACGGCAGTGTGCCCGGCGGCGACGACCGCTCCCCATGTGAGGTGACGCGCGGGGACGTCAGCCGCGCGCAGCTGCCACCGCGGTCCCACCCGCGCGTGCGGGCTCCGCTCCGGCGGGGGCGGAGGCCGGGGTGCTGTCCCCGCCGCGGCGGCTCCTGCCACGCTCCAGCGCGCTGGAGACGACCGCGAGCACGAGCGCGGAGGCGGCCAGCACGGCACCCACCCAGTTCGGCGCGGTGTAACCGAGGCCCGCCCCGATGACGATGCCGCCGAGCCAGGCGGAGAGCGCGTTGCCGAGGTTGAACGCGCCGATGTTGACGGCGGAGGCCAGCGTCGGCGCACCGTGCGCCTGGTCGAGTACGCGCTTCTGCAGCGGCGGTACGGTCGCGAAGCCCAGCGCCCCGATCAGCGTGATGGTCACGGCGGCGGCCACCTTGTTGTGCGCGGTGAGCGTGAAGAGCGCCAGTACGAGGGCGAGGGCGCCCAGCGACACGTAGAGCATGGGCATCAGGGCTCGGTCGGCGAACCGTCCGCCGAGCACGTTGCCGCCGACCATCCCGAGGCCGAAGAGGACGAGCAGCAGGGTGACGGACGAGCCGGCGAACCCGGCGACGTGCGTCATCATCGGCGTGATGTAGGTGATGGCGGCGAACACCCCTCCGAAGCCGAGCACGGTCATCGCCATGGCCAGGAGCACCTGCACGTTCCTGAAGGCGGCCACCTCGTGACGCAGTCGTACGCCCTCGGGCCTGGGCATGTCGGGGACCAGCGCGGCGACACCGGCCAGACCCAGCACGCCGAGCCCGGCGACGATGAGGAAGGTGACCCGCCATCCGGCGCTCTGGCCGACGAGAGTGCCGAGGGGGACGCCGGCGACGTTGGCGACGGTGAGGCCGGTGAACATCATCGAGATGGCCGCTGCCTTCTTCTCCGGTGCGGCCAGGTCGGCGGCGACCACCGAGCCGATGCCGAAGAAGGCGCCGTGTGCGAGGGAGGCCACGATCCGGCCCGTCAGCATCAGCCCGAAGGTGGGGGCGAGGGCGGAGAGCGCGTTGCCGATGATGAAGAGGCCCATCAGCAGCATGAGCATCCTCTTGCGCGGCACCTTGGTGCCGAGGGCGGACATGAGGGGGGCGCCGAGCACGACCCCGAGGGCGTAGCCGGTCACCAGGTAGCCGGCGGAGGGGATCGAGACGTGGAAGTCGGCGGCGACCTGGGGGAGCAGGCCCATGATCACGAATTCGGTGGTGCCGATTCCGAAGGCTCCGACGGCGAGAGCCAGAAGTGCGAGAGGCATGGCGAGCCCTTCCGGGAAGCTGAGCAGACGTATTACTTGCGCACACAATAATTGTGCACGCGGGGTATATGCAAGCGCGGGCTATGCGCGCTGGCTGTGATGAGTCCCATGCCGCGGTGGTGAGCGGCAACCCGCGCACAGCAACGGAGGCGCCGGCCCCTCGGAAAGGGCCGGCGCCTCCCGGCGGTCGTGCCGTGGCCACGACCACGGGCCGTGGACGACTGCGCGGAGCGGAACGTCAGTTGAGGGTGTCCGGGTCGGGTCCCGTACGGGTGCCGTCGTCCAGCGCGGTGATGGCCGCGACGTCCTCGTCGGACAGGGTGAAGTCGAAGACGTCGAGGTTCTGCCGGATGCGCTCGGGCGTGACCGACTTGGGGATGACGACATTGCCGAGCTGGAGGTGCCAGCGCAGGATGACCTGAGCCGGCGCCTTGCCGTGCGCCTCGGCGATCGCTGTGATGGCCGGGTCCTGCAGCACGGCACCCTGGGCCAGCGGGCTCCACGCCTCGGTGGCGATGCCCTGCTTGGCGTGGAGGGCGCGCAGCTCGCTCTGCTGGAGCTGCGGGTGCAGCTCGATCTGGTTGACGGCGGGAACGATGTCCGAGTTCTCCATCAGCCGGGACAGGTGCGCGGGCTGGAAGTTGGAGACGCCGACGGCCTTGGCCCGCCCGTCGGCGTGGAGCTTCTCCAGCGCCCGCCAGGTGTCGAGGTACCGGTCACGGGCCGGGAGCGGCCAGTGGATGAGGTAGAGGTCGACGTGGTCGAGCCCCAGCTTCTCCAGTGAGGCGTCGAAGGCGCGGAGCGTCTCGTCGTGGCCCTGGTCGTCGTTCCACAGCTTGGTGGTGACGAACAGCTCGTCGCGGGGGATGCCGGAGGAGGCGAGCGCGCGGCCGACGCCCCGCTCGTTTCCGTAGACGGCGGCGGTGTCGATGCTGCGGTAGCCGGCCTCCAGGGCCGTGCTGACCGCCGCCGCGGTCTCCTCGTCGGGGATCTGGAAGACGCCGAAACCGAGCTGCGGAATGCGGACACCGTTGTTGAGGGTGACCTCGGGGGTGGTGGTCATCGTGTGGGTTCCTTTCCTCGCCGCGAGGGGGTGCGGCCCGGGTGTGTGATCAAGGTATGAGGGTCGGCGCGACGCCGCCGTCGACGCGCAGCGCCGCCCCCGTGGTGGCAGACGCCTGCTCGGACGCGGCGTAGAGGACGAGCGCCGCGACCTCCTGCGGACGGATGAGCCTGCCCAGCAGCGAGGTGGGGCGTTCCTGCTCGATGAACGCCCGCTCGGCTTCCTCGAACGAGGTGCCCGGACCGACGCGTTCGGTGATGAACTCCTCGACGCCGGGGGTGAGGGTCGGCCCCGGCAGTACGGAGTTCACGGTCACGCCCGTGCCGGCGACCTCCTGGGCCATGCCGCGGGACAGGGCGAGCTGGGCCGTCTTCGTCATGCCGTAATGGACCATCTCGGTCGGTGTCATGACGGCCGATTCGCTGCTGATGAAGAGGACCCGGCCCCAGCCGCGCCGGGCCATCCGCGGCGTGTAATGGCGTGCGAGGCGGACCCCGCTGAGGACGTTGACGTCGAAGAAGCGCTGCCACTCGGCGTCCGGTATCTCGAAGACGGGCGTGGCCGAGAAGATGCCCGTGTTGTTCACCAGGACGTCGCAGTCGGGCACGGCGTCGATGAGCCGCTGGGTGCCTTCGGCGGTGGACACGTCCGCCGCCACGGGACGCACCGTCTTCGAGCCCGTCTCCTCGGCGACGGCACGAGCCGCCTCCGCGGTGCGCTCCTCGTCGCGTCCGTTGACCACGACTTCGGCGCCGGCCCCTGCCATCGCCACGGCGATGGCCTTGCCGATGCCGGCGGTGGAGCCGGTGACGACAGTGGTACGGCCGGAGAGGTCGATCTGCATGGGGTCCTTCCTTCGTGGCATCTCCACCCGGGGGGCGAAGGCGCTTGTCGTTGCGGTGCTGCCGGGACGGGAGCCCGGCCCTCGGCACGTTACTTGCGCACGCAGTTAGTTGCAACCGCGCTATAAGCCTGCGCGCCGGTAACTCTCGGCGGCGCCCATCCCTGCACGCGAGGTCGCGGTCGTTCAGTAAGGGGGGTGTGCGGCGACCGTCGGCTGATGTTCCTGGCGGCCACCCCCCGGGGACCGGGCGACCCTCAAATAATTGCACGCGAGCGATAACAGCGTCAGCGGTATATTGTGACGGTGTCCTATCCTGGCGTCAGCAGTTTCTGCTCCGAGGGAGGAAGACAGAGATGACCGCGACGGACCCGGCGATGACCGCCCTCGCCCAGGGCTGGTGCGCACTGTCCCTGCTGCACGGCCGGATCGAGGGCCACATCGAGCGTGCCCTCCAGGCCGGACACGGCCTGAGCGTCCGCGAGTTCTCGCTCCTCGACGTCCTCAGCCGCCAGCACAGCGGCCCCGGGGGCCACCTCCAGATGAAGCAGGTCGCGGACGCCGTCGTGCTCAGCCAGAGCGCGACCACCCGCCTGGTGACCCGCCTCGAAGACCGCGGACTGCTCTCGCGCTACCTCTGCCCGACCGACAGGCGCGGCATCTACACCGACGTCACCGACGCCGGCCTCGCCCTTCTCGCCGAGGCCAGGCCCACCAACGACACGTCAGTCCGCGAAGCGCTCGACGAGGCCGCAAAGGACCCGGAGCTCGCCCCCCTGGTCAAGGCCGTCGAATCTCTCAGGGCGCCCGCGTAAGCCACAGCGGACGCGGCCGGGCGCCGACGCCTGACCGTCGCCGCGTCCAGGTGCCCGGTGCCGTCACGGCCGATTCCAGTCACCGGCGGGAGGAAGCCCGAGACGAGGCCGGCCTCCGACGGAAGGCCCTGGCGTGGGCCAGAGCCCAGCCGGGGCGGGCGCCGCCGATATGGCCGGAGTTCCGTAGCCACGCACGGGTGCGGCGCGGCTCGGGGCGAGCAGCGCGTACAGGACGGTGTCGCGCCAGGTGCCGTCCGGCCGCCTCAGGTGCCGCCGCAGCAGCCCTTCACGGACCGCTCCGATCTGCAGCATCGTGTTGTGGCTCGCACGGTCGAGGTCGTCGAGCTGCCATTGCACCCGTGAGAATCCCAGGTCGTTGAAGGCGTGCTGCACAAGCAGCAGATGCATCTCTACGGTGGCGTACGTGCCGGACAGCGAGTCCCCGAGCCAGTGCCAGCCGATGTCCAGCCGCTCGTCGATGACGCGGATGTTGAGGTAGGCGATCCAGCCCACAGGCCTTTGGGTGTGGGCGTGGAGCACGACGAAGAGAAAGGCCGCTCCTGCGGCCTGCTGGGCGAGGCGCTGCTCCACGATCAGGCGCATCTCGGCCTGCGAGCGCGGGGCGAGTACGGGCAGCCAGCCCCAGTCCGTCTCGAGACCGCCCTGAGCCGAGTAGAGATCCGGAACGTGATCGATCCTGAGAGGCTCCAGCACGACGTAACGGCCTGCCAAGGCCACGGGAGCGGGGGGCCGCGCTGTCATGGCGGCACGCTAGCGGGCGAACGCCGCCAGGTGTGAGTGTTATTCATCATCACAACATTCTGTTTGTGGCGAGCCGCCGCCTCAGGCCGCAACCGGTTCCGCGCCGGCGGGCATGCAGCGGCTGCCCGACCGCGTTTCAGTGTTCGATGGATACCCCCGGACGAACCTGCGCGCGCTCCTCACGCGGGTCCCCCCCCAGCCGCCGGGGGACCCGCGTTGTGTGGCTGCGTGCCGTCAGGCGCTCGCCAGAAGACCGGCCAGGTGCGTGACCGTACGGTCGCCGAGATAGGGACCGATCAGCTGAATTCCGAGGGGGAGGCCGTCATCGGTGACGCCCAACGGGACGGTCGCCGCGGGCAGTCGCACCAGACCGGCGAGGTTGAGCCAGGTGGTCTGGTCCCAGTACGGCCGGCGCTCTCCGTCCACGGTGATGTACCGCTCATGCAGGGGGACTTCGGTCTGGTCGTGAACGGCGGCCGTCGGGGCGACAGGCGTGATGAGGACGTCGACGTTGCGGAAGTAGGCTGCCCACCGCTTCCGCATGCGCTGACGTTCGTCGTCGGCGAGCAGCCAGTCCCGGTGCCGGCTCGTGCGGGCCCGCAGATAGGCCGCTCCCGGTGACTGCTCCCCGGGCGGCAGGCCCTCAGCGGCCGTCACCTCCGCCGCGAACGCCTCCGGGGGAGCACCGGCCGACGTACCGGAGAACATCAGAGTGCGGAAGAGGTGGTCGGAGCCGGCCATCTCCACCGGCCGGGTGGTCGCGTCCACGCTGGTGCCGGCGTCGTGGAGGGTCTTGGCGACCTTTTCGAGCAGAGCTCGGGTCGCGGTGTCGACCCTGCAGTATGGGTCGTCCGCCCAGAGTCCGATCCTGTAGTCGCGCAGGCTGTCGTGGCGGGAGGCCGGCAGTGCGAGCTGCCAGGCCGCGCTGTCCTCGGGTGAGGGCCCGGCCAGAACACTGAGAGCGAGGTCGAGATCGGCCGCGCTGCGGGCGAGAGGGCCGATGCTGAGCATGTCGGACGTCGAGAGCCAGCCAGGCCGACGGGGGATGTGCCCCCTGGCGGGTACGACGCCGAAGCTGGGGCGCAGGGCGTGGACACCGCAGTAGTGGCCCGGGAGCCGCAGCGAACCGGCGAGGTCGCTGCCGATGTCCAGAGGGCTCAGACGGGCCGCGACCGCCGCGGCCGGGCCGCCGGACGAACCACCCGCCGTACGCTGCGGGTTGTGGGGGTTCGGGGTGGTGCCGAACAGCGGGTTGCCGGTCTGGATGTCCTGGCACATCGCCGGAGTGTTGGTCTTGCCGAGGATCACCGCGCCCGCCTCACGCACGCGCGCAACGGCGTCGGCGTCCTGGCCCGGGACGTGCCCTTCCAGGTCGGCGGCTCCGCACGTGGTGCGCAGACCCTCGGTCTCCAGCGCGTCCTTGACGGTGACCGGCAGCCCGAGCAGAGGCCTGCCGGCTCCGCCGCCGTGGGCCCGCTGTTCGTCCGCCTCCCGGGCCGCGGCCAGTGCCCCCTCGCGGTCGAGGGTGACCACCGCGTTGTATTCGGGATGACTCGCGATGCGATCCAGATGCGCTTCGGCCAACTCACGGCTGGAGACCTCTCCACGGCTCATGGCGTGGAGTTGGTCGTCGGCAGAGAGGTACGTCAGATCCATGAAGGTGCGGTGTCCTGTTCAGCTGGTGTCGTGTCGAAGTGGGCGGCGATACGGAGCAGTTCGCGGACATCGTCGTCCGGAGTGCGTACGTCCTCCCGTGTGTGCGCGTCGGCGTACTCGACCGGGGACTGAGCCGTCTCGTCATGTCCGAAGGCGGTGAGTGCCGCGCGTATCTGGTCGGCGGTGACGGCGGATGCCAGGTCGGCGCCGGTGAGCCCGGCGGCACGGTGGCGCTGCTCGGAAGCGCTGCGGACGGAACCCTCCAGGCAGCGTTGCACGGCCCATTGGCCGTCCCGGATCTCCACC
>DATMEI010000235.1:0-4614 GCA_035556995.1 Streptomyces sp. | reverse complement strand
GCCCTGTACGTACGCCCCGACGAGCTGCACCAGGCTTTCAACTTCCATTATCTGCAGACCGACTGGGACGCCGAAGCGCTGCGCGCCGTCATCACCGAGTCCCTCGAAGCGATGCGTCCTGCCGGCGCCCCCGCGACGTGGGTGCTCTCCAACCACGACGTCGTACGCCACCGCACCCGCCTGGGCGGCGGCCTTCCCCGTGCCCGTGCCGCGGCTCTGCTGATGCTGGCCCTGCCCGGCTCCGCGTACCTCTACCAGGGCGAGGAGCTCGGCCTGCCGGAGGTCACCGACCTGCCCGACGAGGCCCGCCAGGACCCCTCCTTCTTCCGTGACACCGGACAGGACGGACTCCGCGACGGCTGCCGCGTACCGCTGCCCTGGGAGAGGCACGGCAGCTCGTACGGATTCGGCGAGGGCGGAAGCTGGCTGCCGCAGCCGCCCGGCTGGGGTGAGCTGTCCGTGGCGGCGCAGACCGGCGACGAGAGCTCGACCCTGGAGCTGTACCGCGCGGCGCTGCGCATCCGCCGCGCGCAACAGGGCCTGGGCGCGGGCGAGTCGGTGGAGTGGCTGCCCGCACCCGCCGGAGTGCTCGCCTTCCGGCGCGGCAGCTTCGTGTGCACCGCGAACACGGGGGAGGAACCCGTCGAACTGTCCGCGCCGCCGGGGGAGTTGCTGCTCGCGAGCGGCCCGTACGAAGGCGGCGTCCTCCTCCCGGCGGACACCGCCGCCTGGTGGACCACCGGACCCGTCGCATGACGGCGGTCCTGCCCGCCACCCGCCTCGCCGACGTCGCAGGGCAGGCCCAGGTCAGTGAGGCCACCGTCAGCCGCGTCCTCAACGGCAAGGCAGGCGTGGCCGATTCGACCCGCCAGCGGGTGCTCGCCGCGCTCGACGTGCTCGGGTACGACAGGCCCGTACGCCTGCGGCAGCGCAGCGCCGGGCTCGTCGGCCTCGTCATCCCGGAACTGACCAACCCCATCTTCCCGGCCTTCGCCCAGGTCATCGAGAAGGCCCTGACGGGCTACGGCTACACACCCGTGCTCGGTACCCAGATGCCCGGCGGAGCGACCGAGGACGAACTGGTCGACCAGCTCGTGGAACGCGGCGTCACCGGCATCATCTTCCTCTCCGGACTGCACGCCGACCTCTCCGCCGACCCCGGCCGTTACGCCCGGCTCGCAACCCGCGGCGTGCCGTTCGTCCTCGTCAACGGCTACAACGACCGCATCGCCGCCCCCTTCGTCTCCCCGGACGACAGCGAGTCCTCCCGGATCGCGGTGCGGCATCTGCTGGAGCTGGGCCACGAGAGGATCGGACTCGCCGTCGGCCCGGACCGGTTCGTGCCCGCACGCCGCAAGAAGGAGGGCTTCCTCGCCGCCCTCGCCGGCGACGCGGGGGAAGCGGACGGCGCGGCGGGCCTGGTGCGGCACACCCTCTTCACGGTGGAAGGCGGTCACGCCGCCGCGGACGACCTGCTGAACGAAGGCTGCACCGGCATCGTGTGCGGCAGCGACCTGATGGCCCTGGGCGCTGTAAGAGCCGCCCGGCAGCGCGGACTTGACGTACCGCGGGACGTCTCCGTGGTCGGCTACGACGACTCCGAGCTGATCGCCTTCACCGACCCGCCGCTGACGACCGTCCGTCAGCCCGTGCGCGCCATGGCCAACGCCGCCGTGCACACGCTGCTGGAGGAGATCTGCGAAAACCCGGTGCCGCAGACGGAGTTCGTCTTCCAGCCGGAACTCGTCGTACGGAGCTCCACGGGGCAGGCGCCGCCCGCCGCGCCCGGCAGAACACGGGCCCCTGCCCCTGCCACGGCCCGGACCCAACGAGGGTGACGCCCCGCTTACGCACTCCGGTCCGGCCGGCCGGCGGCCCGCTCAGGCGAGCCGCACGCGCCCGGCCGGTCGGGCCGGTCACCACCGGTCGCAGCTGAAGGACGCGCCCTCAGCGCGGAGGACGCCCTCAGTGCGGGGGGCGCAGCGCCTCGCCGTTAGACAGCCGGGCACTCAGCTCGACCTTCGCGCCCTTCTTCGCCGGCAGCGTGAGCGTACGGCTCCCCGAGACGCCGCTCGGCCCGCTCTTGCCCTGGCCCTTCGCTTCGATGCCGGTCACCTTCTTGGAGCCCGCCGCCAGCACGTACCAGTTGCCGGCCTGCGACTTCCACGGCACGCCACTCACCACATGCGGCTGACGCGGTCCGCACGCCGGGGTGTCCACAGCCCGTGCGGTGATCGCAGCCGGTTCGCCGGACTCGGCGGTGGGCGGCAGGAATCCACCGATGACCTGTGCTCCCTTGCCGCGCCAGGTCTCCCCACGGGTGCAAGACCAGGATGCGACGCCTTCGCCTTCGGGCAGCAACTGCCGCTTGAAGCGCCAGGAGTTGACCGACCGTACTCCGCCTGCCAGCAGTGCCCGCATTCCGCAGGCCGTGTGCGCGAGACGCGTCCTCGCACCGTTGCCCGTCGCCTCCCGCGGCTTGCTGCGCGGCGAACCGCTGGTGAGCCGCACCGACGTCAACTCGCCCAGATCGGTGTAGAGGCGCCGCTTCGAGCCGCCGGAGGACGACTCGGACGTCAGCAGCAGTCCCGGCCAGCGCGTGCACTCCCGCAGACTGGCGCTCGGGCCCGTCACCGATGCGAGCAGCCCGTCCTCCTCCTGCCCGAGCCGGCGGCCGTCGTCGTCCGGCTGCAGCAGGTCCACCTCGGCGGCTTTCGTCACCCAAGGGGCAGTGAGATAACGGACGTTGCTGTCGCTGCGGGAGACCACCAGGGCGCCGGCGGATGCCATTTCCGCGCCGTCCGTACGTGCCAGGTCCAGGACGGCGCCGCCCTCCTTCGCACCCTCGGGCTCGGCGTAACGCGCGATGCGCAGCCCGTCGTGCAGCAGCACCACGCTCGCTCCGGCAACCCGTCCCGCGTACAGCAGTTGCGGCGGGCCCACGGGAGGCCCGGCGGGGGTGCCGCGAGTGGCGGAGACCGTCACCTTTCCCCCGGGGCGCGCCCATACGGCCAGCGCCCGGTGCAACAGGCCCTGGTTTCCCTTGAGTTCGCCACGGGCGGGCCAGACGGAGAAGTCGGCGCGGGAAGCACTCTTCCACGCACCGGCGGGGACACGGGTCAACGCATCGGGGTCGAGGGCCTTTTCGGCTGTGGGGTTACGTGCGTAGGGCGGCGCCGCGGCACCGTCCGGGCCCCAGGAGCCGCCGGGCAGACCCAGCAGCGCACCGCAGACGACGACCGCCACCAGCGCCACGAGCGCGGCGCGGCCGTGCTGGCGGCGGCGCACCAAGTCCGTGGGCCTGGCCTGCAACGAGCAGGGATCGAACTCCGGAGAAGCGAGCAGCGAACCGTCCTTGCTGCCCGCGGGTGCCTGGATCCCGTCCGCCTCCGCCAGCGCCATCACGGGGTCCTTCACCCCGGCGTCCGCCAGCATGCGGCGCACCTCACCGTCCGTCATGCCCTCCAGGCCGCGCAGCACGAAGGCCGCCCTCGCGGCTCCCGAGACCTCCGACAGCGCCTGGTCCAGGGCGAGTTCGTCCGCCCCGCCCGGACGTGGGAACAGGCGCAGGCCGAAGACCTGCGGGAAGAGCCCGGGGCGGGGGGAGCGCGGGCGACGCACCTGCCAGGAGCCGATACGGCGAGGCCGCTGCCCGGCGAGTGCCGCGTGCAGCACCCGGGTCGAGAGCCAGGCGTAGGCCTCACCCGCCGAACCGGCCCACCCGGCGGAACTGCCCTGCTCATCACGCCTGTTGACGGTCCTGCCCGCTCCGGCAGCACCGTCGGCGGAACCTCCGGACGCGCCCCGTACGGCCTTGTGCGCACCGCCGGACCGCTGTGCCGGAAGCGGCTCAGCCGCGTCCGCGCCACGGCCGCGCGGCAGTGCCCGCTGTACGAGCGAATGAGCCGCCAGCACCCGCCTGTGCCGTGCGAGCGACGGCGGCAGCACCAGATAGGCCAGCCGCACCAGCCGCGGATAGTGCTCCAGGAGCGCGGCCTCGGCCTGCTCGACGTCGACCGAGGCGGACGGTGTACGGGGGTGCTGCTGCGATTTCGCTTCCGAAAGGGCCACGTTCACGAGAACGAACGACTGGTGCGTTGGTCACCTGACGAGGCCCGCCTCCGGCCGCCGCCGTGAGCGTGGGACGAGGAACGCGGCGCCACGCAGCGGGCGCAGGCCGCCGCGCGTACGGCCGAAGGCTCGGGTACATTCCGCGGCCTGGCGCCATGCCGATCATGCCGATCATGCCGCCGAGCCGCAGACCGTAAGAGAAGGAGCAGGACCATGACCGAGCAGCCCACACCGTTGCACGCTCTCTACGGTCGCTGGCTGGAGGACTTGTGGAACGGCAGCCCCGGCGTAGCGGGGGAGATCGTCAGCCCGGACTTCGTCGGGCACTGGCCGCAGCGCGAGGTCAACGGCCCGGACGAACTCGCCGCCACCGTCGGTGAGACCCATGAGATGTTCACCGGCCTGTCCTTCACCCTGGAAGTGGGGCCGATCGTCGAGGGAGACATGGTCGCGGCCCGGTGGACCGGACGCGGACGGACGCCCCAGGGCCCCATGACGTTCATCGGCAACGACATCCTGCGTGTCCGCGACGGCCGTTTCGTC
>DATMEI010000234.1:0-4989 GCA_035556995.1 Streptomyces sp. | reverse complement strand
TTCTGGCGCTGCCACGCGGCCGGCCGGTCGGACATCCCGCCCAACCAGAACTTGCCGAACTCACCCTTCTCATTGAGCTCATCGGCCAGCTCCTGCAACGGCCCACGGACGTACCGCTCCAGGTCGTCCCGATGTGCCTCCAGCTGCGCAGGACCCGGATCGCCCTCGAGAGCGACCAGCACATCGAACGCCGCGTCGCTCCACCCTCGGAAACCCATACCCAGCAATCTCCCACCTCCCACCGACACTCTCCCGCCCCGGCCTGTCGAATCGCGGGCAATATTCAATAGAGTCGAAAAATCAAGTGTTTGTAAATATCTCCAGAAAACCGCCCTGTGGATATTCCGCTTTTGGCAACTTTCCGATCAGCCGCCGCATCAAGCTCTGTAACCAAGGGGGAGCTTCAATGAAGCAGAAATCGAAAGTAATTGGGGTGCTGGGCGCTGCCGTCCTCACGGCGGGCCTATTACCTGCAACAGCAACGGCGAGTCCGGGAGGCGCCGCGGCGGCACTGTGTGGGATGCATGTGGGATCCGTGTCGGCAGGGGGCGACCATCAGAGTCAGCATGTCTCCGCGTTGTCGACGCCCGACGTCTCGCCGATCAATGTCTGGGGACCCGACCTCTATCCCGATGGGCAGACGCGGTTCAGCGCATCCCTGCTTCTCAACACCACTACCACCCAGCCTGCCACCGTCAGCGGCTATCAGGTCATCGGCGATGCGCTCTATCGCAGCCGCTATGTGCGGCCCGCCCCGGCCCCGCCCCATTCGATCCAGCTGGACCGGATCGGCGGTGGATGGGGCACCTTCGTCGCCTTGGACGAGTCTCGCTATCAATCGACACTCAACGGCGCCATCCGGACGACGACGTACGGGCTACGCAACGACGGCCTGCTGTTCAGGTGGACCGTGGATTCCGCCGGCGTCTGGCGAAACGCCGGCTCCGCGCCGGGATTCGCGTCGGTGAAGTCGATGGCTCTGATCAGCAAGACGCCGACCTACGACACGTTCCTGGCGAACACCAGGGCCGGAGCGCTCTACACCATCCACATCCCGACGAGCGCACCGATGAAGCCTGTGGTGAAAGCCGTCCGCGGCTCGACCTGGCAGGGTTTCGAGTACCTGATCGCGAACAAGTGCGGCAGTCAGAGCACGCTGCTGATCGGCATCGACAAGGACACCCAATCGGCCCACATGTACGCCGTCAGCCACGCGCAGGGGACCTCCACCGTGATCAAGAGCCTCGGCAAGCTCCCCGCAACCTTCGACCAGCCGATCTACTTCCGCTGGGCCTTCTACCCGTACTACGACCAACTCTTCGGCGAGTAGACCAACCCGCCCGAAGCTTTTCTGAATGCCAGACCGGATTCGCATTTCGTGTGGCACGCGTTGCTGATCCCGAACGCTCTGTGCACACTGCTTTTGTTAGTTGGGTTCTTCCATGATGATTTGGGCGCCGAGGGTTTCCCGGAGGAGGTCGGTGTGGGAGCGGGAGTCGTCTTCCAGCACCACGTCGTCCTCGCCGACCGCGTCCGCCTCTTCCTCGGGCGTCAACGCAACCGCCGGCGCCGCAGGAGCCGCCGAGGCCCTGCGCGCCTGCTCAGCAGCAACCGCCGCCTCCGCCGCCCGCCGCTTACTAGCCGCCTGTTCCCGCCGCTCCACCCCCGCCGCACCTGAAGTCCCAGAGCCGGTCGCAGCCCCGGGCCGACCAGAAGCAGCTGGCCGGGCCGATTGGCCTCCTCTTGGCGCCGGCCGCGAGGTCGGCCCGTCTTCCCACGGATCAGGCTCTGGCGGTTCGTCGTACTCCGGCGGCGGATCCTGTACGGCGACCGCCGCACCCGGACCATCCGACCACTGCCCAGACCTGCTCGAACTATCCCCCGGACCAGACGCATCCCGACCAGAACCTCCCTGCGACCTATCGTCGCCGGGACCGCCCGCACCACCCCGCGCCCCCGCCGCCTGCTGCCCCGCCTCCCCCTGCGGCCCACGTCCCCCAACCCCACCAGACCCACTCGCGCCAACCCCACCCGCAGGAGGCCCACTCCCACCGGGCCCACTCGCAGCCGACCCGCCCGCGCCAGGCCCACTCTCGCCAGGCCCACTCACGGCAGATCCGCTCGCACCGATCCTGCTTGTGCCGGGCCCGCTCGTGGCAGAGCTGCTGGGGTCTACGGCAGGGCCACTCGGGCCGGAACCTGCGGCACCTCCGGCAGGACCACCCGCACCTGCAGCAGGACCAACTCCGCCGGTCCCGGAGGTGCCTTCGCTAGAGCCCCAGCTGCCGGTGTCCGTTCCTGCACCGCCCGCGGTGCCGCCGGAGCCTGCGGGGGCGCCGCCTTGGGGGCCGCCTGGGCGTTGGCCACCGCCACCGCCGCCCGCACCTGGGTCGGTGGAGGGGTCGACTACTGCTTCGATGCGGCGATTGAGACCGATGGTGTCGATCATCGCCTGCCGCAGAATCTCATCGCTGCCGGATCGGGCGAAGCTCTCCCGAGCGCCCGCGTTCACCAGACCGAGCGTGAGGGTCTGGTCGTCGACGGCGATGACCTGCGCGTTCTGGCTCAGCATGATCCAGGCGAACCGCCGCTTCGCCTTCACCGCCTCGAGTACGTCAGGCCACAGCCGGCGGATGTCCGCCAGACCAATCGCCCCAGCCGACGGAGCTCCCGAAGCGCCCGTGGAAGTCGATCCAGGAGCACCAGACGTCCCAGCACCAGCAGGAACCGCAGCCGCCGCGGACGCAGCACCGGCAGCCTGCGACGCCGGACCAGGAGACGCAGAAGTCGGTGCAGCTGACTCGTCCGCCCAGGCACCAGAGCGAGTTGCCGCACCAGCAGCCGACCCGTCGCCAGCACGACCGGCACCGCCGGCCCCCGCACCATCACCCGGCCCCGAACCACCTACAGCGTCGCCACCCGAACCCGCGGAGCCCGCCGAACCACTGCCGCTTGCCCCATCACCCAGCCGCGCACCGCCAGCCGCACCGGCGTCGCTCGGGTGCGCACCGCCTGGCGCAACGCCAGCTGAACCAGCAGGAGCCGCACCCGCGGACCCCGCACCGGCGGGCGCCGTACCCGCAGGCCCTGCGCCGGCGGGCGCCGCGCCAGCAGCCGCACCGGCGGGGACCGTGCCGGTTGCTGCGTCGGCGGGTGTCGTGCCGGCGCCTGGGGTGCCGCCTGCGGCGGCCCGGGCTGCGGCTCGGCTTGTTGTTGCGTCTGGGGCCGGGGCTCCTGCGGGGGCAGCGGCGGACACGGCCGGTTGGCTCGCGTCCGGGGTGCCGCCGGGGACTCCGATGGCTAGGCGGCGTTCCATGCGGTCGAGGCGGGCTTGGATGCCGTTGGTCGAGTCGTCGGCGCCGGGCAGCAGGACCTTGGCGCAGATGAGTTCCAGTTGCAGCCGCGGCGCGGTGGCTCCGCGCATCTCGAGCAGACCGGCCGCGACGATGTCCGCCGCCCGCGTCAGC
Source organism: Streptomyces sp. (assembly GCA_035556995.1). Lineage (GTDB taxonomy): Bacteria > Actinomycetota > Actinomycetes > Streptomycetales > Streptomycetaceae > Streptomyces. The sequence continues at coordinate 1,522 of DATMEI010000234.1, read as the reverse complement.
TCGGCAGCGCCGATTCCGGCGGCCTGGGTCTGCAGGCGCTCGCCCTGGTCCTCGGCCGCTTCGATGAGGCCGGAGATGATCGCGTTCGGCACGGCCGACAGCACGACCAGATCGCGCAGCCGCCGGAGCAGGTCCTCGGCGAACCGCTTCGGGTCCTGCCCGGTCTCGATGACCTTCTCGATCGTCTCGAACACGGCCTTGCTGTCATGGGCCGCGAACCCGTCGACACACGCATCGAGCAGCGAATCCGGCGTGAACCCGAGCAGCGCGACGGCCAGCTCGTACGTCACTCCATCCGGCCCCGCACCACCGATCAGCTGGTCCAGCACACTCAGCGAATCACGGACCGAACCGGCACCGGCGCGCACGACCAGCGGCAGCGCGGCCGACTCGATCGCGACGCCCTCCGCCTCGCACAGCGTCGCCATGTAGTCGCCGAGCACCTTCGGCGGGACCAGGCGGAACGGGTAGTGGTGGGTCCGGGACCGGATCGTCCCGATCACCTTGTCCGGCTCGGTGGTGGCGAAGATGAACTTCAGGTGCGGCGGCGGCTCCTCGACCAGCTTCAGCAGGGCGTTGAAGCCCTGCGTGGTCACCATGTGCGCCTCGTCGATGATGTAGATCTTGTAGCGGCTCTCCACCGGCGCGAAGAACGCCCGCTCGCGCAGATCCCGGGCGTCGTCGACACCACCGTGCGAGGCGGCGTCGATCTCGATCACGTCGATGCTGCCGGGACCGCCGCGGGCCAGGTCGGTGCAGGACTTGCACACCCCGCACGGCTCGGCGATCGGGCCCTTCTCGCAGTTGATCGCGCGGGCCAGGATCCGGGCGCTGGTGGTCTTGCCGCAGCCGCGTGGTCCGGAGAACAGGTACGCGTGGTTGACCCGGTTGTTGCTCAGCGCGTTCCGCAGCGGCGCCGTGACATGGTCCTGCCCGATCACCTCGGCGAACGTCTCCGGGCGATACCGGCGGTACAACGCAAGGGGTGCTTCCACGCCCGCAACCCTAGCGCCGCCCGCCGACAAATCCTCCCCACGCCCTGTAAACCCCGACTTCGCCACAGACTCGGTACGTCGAACGACCCCGCGAGGACAGCACGACGCCCCAGAAAGCTCGGCCATTCCCATCGACCTCAGCTGGACGGCAGCGAGCGGCCGCTGATCAGCGAGTCGTAATCTGACGCGGGTGACGTCTGGGGACGAGAGGCAGCAACAGGTCATCGAGCGCGCCCGCACCGTGCTGGCTGACGACGAGCGGATTCTCGGCGTCTACCTCATCGGCAGCTACGGGACCGGCGATGCGGACAGGTTCAGCGACGTCGATGTGCATCTCGTGGTGACCGACGAGAGCCTGGAGTGGTTCGAGGAGCACTGGCCCGACGTACTGCGGCTACTGACCGGACCGACCGTGCTGACGGATCGGGTCCCTGGCCTGGTCGGCGGGCTGGGAATCACGCCCGACTGGTTGCACGTCGATCTCTTCTGCCATCCGCTCGGATCCTTCGATCGCCTCCAGTACGACG
>DATMEI010000233.1:0-5783 GCA_035556995.1 Streptomyces sp. | reverse complement strand
GGCCGGGGGCCCCGTCCCGGTTGTCAGGTGCGCGTACCCACGCGTCGTCGATCCGGAGGAAGCCGGCCTCCGTCGTGCACGGGCCAAGCGACGCCACGGCTGCCATGGCCATGCGCAGCACGTCGTCCTCGTCGTGCCCGTCGAACATCTCGACCGACAGCAGGAAGAGGTTCCGCAGGCCGGTCGGGTCCTCCCCGTCCCATACGTCGAGGGCGGAGGGCTCCTGCGGCCGTGCTGTCGGTTTGACACCCATGCGGTGATCCCGTGGCTCGGTTACCGGCACTCCGGTCTCTCAGGCTAGTCACGGACGAGGTCGCCCGCCTGTTCGCGGACTGGCCACGACCTGTGCCCCCGCCGGTGCGAGCGGAGTCGGCTCTCTTGGGCCTCGGGGGCGCATGCACCCCTCCTCCACGTCCAGGAGTGTTGGAACCGACGCGCGAGCACCGCGTGAAAGTGGAAGCGGTGACGGCGGGACGCGGGGGGCTTCCGTATGGGGGCGTTTGTGTTCCGGCTCCGTGAGGTGACCGCTTCCGGTCGTGAAAGACCGACGGACGAGGAGGCATCTCATGGCCAGGGCAGTGGGCATAGACCTCGGGACGACGAACTCGGTGATCGCCTTCTGGGAAGGCGGGGAAGCCACGGTCGTCCCGAACGCCGAGGGGACCCGTACGACGCCGTCCGTCGTGGCATACACCGATACCGGAGAGCGCCTGGTAGGCCAGCTGGCGCGGCGCCAGGCGATTCTCAACCCCAAGGGCACGATCTACTCCGCCAAGCGCTTCATCGGCCGCAACTACGACGAGATCTCCGACGAGGCCAAGGCCGTGGCCTTCGACGTGGTCGAGGGCGAGGGGGGCGTCGCACGCTTCGAGGTACGGGGAAAGCAGTACGCCCCGGAGGAGATCAGCGCTCAGGTCCTGCGCAAGCTCGCGGACGACGCCGGGAAGGCCTTCGGCGAGAAGGTGACCGAAGCCGTGATCACCGTTCCCGCGTACTTCAACGACTCGCAGCGCACCGCGACGAAGGACGCCGGACGCATCGCCGGGCTGGAAGTCCTCCGCATCATCAACGAACCGACTGCAGCAGCCCTCGCCTACGGCATGGACAAGAAGGAGCACGAGAGCGTGCTCGTCTTCGACCTCGGCGGCGGCACGTTCGACGTCAGCATCCTGGACGTCGGGGACGGCGTCGTGGAGGTGCGGTCGACAGCCGGTGACGGGCACCTCGGCGGCGACGACTTCGACCGCCGTCTGGTGGACCACCTCGCGGACAGCTTCCAGCAGGAGAACGGCATCGACCTGCGCAGCGACCCGCAGGCGCTGCAGCGCCTCTTCGAAGCGGCCGAGAAGGCCAAAACGGAGCTGAGCTCCGTCACGCAGACGCAGGTCAGCCTGCCCTTCATCACCGCCGACGCCAACGGGCCCAAACACCTGACGGAGACGGTGATGCGCTCCACGTTCGAGCAGATCACCTCCGACCTCGTCGAGCGCTGCCTGGAGCCGGTCAAGCAAGCCATGGCCGACGCGAAGATCACCGACAGCGACATCGACGAGGTCATTCTCGTCGGCGGCTCCACCCGGATGCCCGCCGTGCAGGGCCTGGTCCGCCGGCTCACCGGGGGCATGGACCCGAACATGAGCGTCAACCCCGACGAGGTCGTCGCGGTGGGCGCCGGCATCCAGGCAGGGGTGCTGAAGGGCGAGGTCAAGGACGTCCTGCTGCTCGACGTCACTCCGCTCTCGCTGGGCGTGGAGACCCGCGGCGGCGTCATGACGAAGATCATCGAACGGAACACCACCATTCCCGTCCGCCGCTCGGAGACTTTCTCGACGGCGGAGGACAACCAGCCGGCCGTGGACGTGGTGGTGCTCCAGGGCGAGCGGGAGAACGCGGCCGACAACCGGGTGCTCGGCAGGTTCCAGCTCACCGACATCCGGCCGGCGCCACGCGGTGAACCGCAGATCGAGGTCACCTTCGACGTCGACGCCAACGGCATCCTCAACGTCACGGCTCGTGACAGGGACACCGGTGCCGAGCAGGGGATCACGATCAGTGAGAGCTCCAACCTCGACCGGAGCGAGGTCGACCAGATGGTGGCCGAGGCGGAGCGCAACCGCTCCGAGGACCAGGCGCTGCGCCAGGCCGTGGATGCCCGAAACGAGCTGGACACCGTCGCCTACCAGGTCGAACGCCGCCTCTCGGAGCTGGGCGAGGACGCCCCGCAGCACGAGAAGTCCCGCGCCGAGATGCTCGTCGCCGATGCCCGGAAGGCCGTGCAGGAACAGGAGAGCGTGGAGCGGGTCCGCTCGCTCACCTCGGAGCTGCAGCAGCTGTTCCACTCCTTGGGAGCCCGGGGAGCGCGGCCGGGGCAGGCATCGTCCGCCTCGACCGACGGCACTTCTCCGAGCGACACGTCCGGACAGGGCGGTCCCGGTGACGACGACGTCGTCGACGCCGAGTTCGACAAGGGCTGAGGCGCGGCATGTCGAGCGAACACGAGCCCACGGAGACGGAGTTTCCGTTGAACGAGGGAGACGCGGCCCACGAGCCGGGCGTCCCTACGGAGGACGACAGCGGCAAGCAGCAGGCCGCCGTGGCCGAGCCGGAGTCCGAGGAGCAGTCGCAAGCCGTGGAGGAGCTGCGGGAGCGCTGGCAACGCGCGCTGGCCGACCTGGACAACCTGCGCAAGCGTCATGCCCGTGAACTCGAACGGGAGCGCTCCGTGGAGCGTGCCCGTACGGCGGCTGCCCTGCTGCCCCTCATCGACCACTTGGAGCTGGCTCTCGAACATGCCGAGGCCGGTGAGTCCTCCGTCATCGAAGGCGTCAGGGCAGTGCGGGACGAGGCGGTAAGCACCTTCGAGAAGCTCGGTTTCCCCCGGCACGACGAGACCGGGGTGCCTTTCGACCCCACTCGTCACGAGGCGGTGGGCACGGTGGAGGACGACGGAGCCGGCCCCGGCGTCGTCCGCGAGGTTCTGCGCCCGGGCTATGGCGACGGTCTCAATCAGCTGCGTCCTGCGGCGGTCACCGTCACAGCCCGGCGGGAGTGACCTGCCATGGCACAGGACTACTACGAGGTCCTCGGAGTGCACCGGGGTGCGAGTGCCGACGAGATCCAGCAGGCCTACCGCACGTTGGCCCGGAAGTATCACCCCGATGTGAACACGGAACCCGCGGCGGAAGAGCGGTTCAAGGAACTCAACGAGGCCTACAGCGTCCTGTCCGACCCCAAGACCCGGGCGCGCTACGACCGTTACGGTCCCGCGTTCCGTCAGATCCCGGAGGACTACGACGAACGTGTGGCCGCGGGCGCCGGTGCGGGGAGAGCCGGGGCATGGCAGGGCGGCGGCCCGCGTGTGCGCGTCTCGCAGGACGTCGGGGACGGCTTCGGAGGGTTCCAGGACGCCGGGATCAACTTCGAGGACCTCTTCGGCTCGATGTTCGGGGCCGGCAGCCCCGGCGGACCGGTCCGCGGCGCGGACCAGGAGGCGGAGATCCCGCTCAGTGTCGAGGAGGCATACCGGGGCGGCCGGCGCAGCGTCACCCTCGGCGGCGCGGAGGGAGCCCGCACCTACCAGGTCGACATCCCCCGCGGTGTCGTCGAAGGCCAGCGCATCCGGCTGGCGGGTGAGGGCGGCCGGGGCAGCCAGGACGCCCCTGCCGGTGACTTGTTCCTGCGGGTGCGGATCACACCCCATCCGCAGTTCCGGCTCGACGGCCGCGACATTCACGTCTCGCTTCCCGTCACCCCCTGGGAGGCGGCGCTCGGGGCGACTGTTCCGGTGCCGACTCCCGACGGGCAGGCGAAGGTGACCGTGCCCGCGGGTTCCTCCAGCGGCAGGCGGCTGAGGCTGCGCGGGGAAGGCATGCCCAACCCCAGCGGCGCCCCGGGCGACCTCTACGCGAAGCTGCGCATCGCGGTGCCGCCCGAGCCCACGCGCCGTGAACGCGAACTGTTCGAAGAGCTCGCGGCCACCTCCGACTTCGACCCGAGGAGGCAACGATGATCCCGCGATCGAAGCCCGCCTCCCGTATCGCAGGCAGCGGTGCGGTACGCCCGTCCTACGTGCTGGCACCCGTGAACCGGCTCAGCCTGGAGGCTGTCGCGGATCGGTCGGGGCTGCATCCGGACATGGTGCGGCGGTTGGTGACACTCGGCCTGCTTGAGGTGCATCGCGACGCCGAGGGACGGCTGTGGTTCCCCTCGTCCGCGCCCCTGACCCTTGCCCGCATTCAACGGCTGCGAGCCGGGTTCTGCCTCAACTACGCGTCGCTGGGGCTCGTCATGGACCTGCTCGACCGCATCGCCGTGCTCGAAGCCGCGCTGCGCCGCAGCGGCGTGAGGAGTGATGACTCGTCATGGATATGAACCGTCTGACTCAGAAGTCGCAGGAAGCGCTTCAGGAGGCGCAGTCCACCGCCACGCGGCTGGGGCACACCGAAGTGGACGGCGAACACCTGCTGTCCGCTCTCCTCGGCCAGAGCGAGGGCCTCATCCCGCGCCTCGTCGAACAGACCGGAGCCGATCCCTCGGCGCTGCGGGAGGCGGTGGAGAGCGAGCTGGGCCGCAAGCCCAAGCAGACCGGCGCCGGGGCGCCTTCGGGCGAGGTCCGTGTGACGCAGCGTCTGGCGAAGCTGCTCGAGTCCGCGGATCAGGAGGCCCGCAGACTGAAGGACGAGTACGTCTCCGTGGAGCATCTGCTGCTCGCGATGACGGAGGAAGGCTCCGCGACCGGAGCGGGGCGGCTGTTGAAGGAGCACGGCGTCACCCGTGACGCCTTCCTGAACAGCCTCACGCGTGTTCGCGGCAGCCAGCGTGTCACTTCCGCCACTCCCGAGGGTGCCTACGAGGCGCTGGAGAAGTACGGCCGCGACCTGGTCGCCGAGGCACGCAGCGGGACGCTCGACCCGGTCATCGGCCGGGACGCCGAGATACGCCGCGTCACCCAGATCCTCAGCCGCAAGACGAAGAACAACCCGGTGCTGATCGGTGACCCGGGTGTCGGTAAGACCGCCATCGTCGAAGGGCTGGCGCAGCGCATCGTCAGCGGAGACGTTCCCGAAGGGCTGCGGGAGAAGACGGTCTTCTCCCTCGACATGAGCTCGCTCGTCGCCGGAGCCAAGTACCGGGGAGAGTTCGAGGAACGGCTGCAGGCCGTGCTCAGCGAGGTCAAGGCCGCCGAGGGCAGCATCCTTCTCTTCGTCGACGAACTGCACAACGTCGTCGGGGCCGGTGGCGGTTCCGAGGGCGCCATGGACGCGGGGAACATGTTCAAGCCGATGCTCGCGCGGGGCGAACTGCACATGATCGGCGCGACGACGCTCACGGAGTACCGCAAGCACGTCGAGTCGGACGCCGCCCTGGAGCGAAGGTTCCAGCAGGTGATGGTGGACGAACCGTCGGTGGAGGACACCGTGTCGATCCTGCGCGGCCTGCGGGAGCGGCTGGAGATCTTCCACGGCGTGAGCATCCAGGACACCGCGCTGGTGGCAGCGGCGACGCTCAGCCACCGCTACATCTCCGACCGGTTCCTCCCGGACAAGGCCATCGACCTCGTGGACGAGGCGTGTGCCCGTATGCGTACTGAGATGGACTCGATGCCTGCCGAGCTGGACGAGCTGACCCGTCGCGTCACGCGGCTGGAGATCGAGGAGGCCGCCCTCTCGAAGGAAACGGACGCGGCCAGCGTCGCCCGCCTGGAGGAGCTGCGCCGGGAACTGGCCGACCTGCGGGCCGAGGCGGACGCCAAGCAGGCCCAGTGGGAGGCCGAGCGTCAGGCG
>DATMEI010000232.1:0-5119 GCA_035556995.1 Streptomyces sp. | reverse complement strand
GCCGGACGGTCCGGGACCGGCGGCGGGCTCGCGGAGCGCGCGGATCAGCGCGGTACGGGACTGCGGCGCCACGGCCAGAACACCGGGTGCCGCACCCGCGGGGAACCGGGGGTCGGTGAGCGCGAGACGCAGACTGTGCCGGTGCCCCACGAAGCGGGGGTCGACGAGTGCCACGCGCGCCCCGGCGGGTACTGCTGCCACTTCCGCGGACACGCGGTCCTCGCCGGGGGCCACGCGCACGTCGAAGCCCAGCGATCGCAGGTCGTTCTCCAACGGCGAACCGGCGACCGGCGTGCCGGTGAGGATGGCGGTCGACAGTCGAACTCACTCCTTGGAAGCGGACACAGCGCGGCTTCCGGCCTGGGGCGTGGCCGGGCAGCGGTCGGGTGCGCCATCGCCCGTTCGAGGGGCGGGCGGCACGTCGGCAGAGGCTATCCGATCCGGCGAGTGAGCTTTCATCGCGCGTTCACCAAGCGGGTGTTGCCCTGCCGGGGGACAGCATGGTCGATCATGGGCGGGCCCCACAAATGCGGGGGCCGGGACGCCGGTGACGCCCCTGCCGGGCAGAGGTCTCATGTCCGTACGCGCGGCCGACTTCGTACGGGTGATGCTCCAGGGCACAGGTGCTCTTGCCCGCGGCTCGTCCGCGGAGCCGGGGCGGAGAGCGTGGACTCCTGACCTCCGGCAAGGGCGCTGCGCTCCGGTCCTCACCGGTCGTGGAGGGCTCCGCTGCGGGCAGCTTGCCCCGCCGCGGCGGCGGATAGGGTGCCGATATGACGTGGTTGATCACAGGTGGGGCGGGATACATCGGGGCGCATGTCGCGCGGACGATGCTGGAGGCCGGTGAGCGGGTGGTCGTGCTGGACGACCTCTCGACGGGGGTTCCAGCACGTCTGGAGGGGATGCCGCGGCGGCCGGCCCTCGTCCAGGGACCGGTCTCGGACCGGGAGTTGCTGGACCGTACGCTCGCAGAGCACGAGGTCACAGGGGTGCTGCATCTCGCTGCCCGCAAGCAGGTCGGCGAGTCGGTCGAGCAGCCCCTTCGCTACTACAGGGAGAACGTGCACGGGCTGACCGTGCTCCTGGAGGCGGCAGTCCAGGCCGGAGTGCGCCGCTTCGTCTTCTCCTCCTCCGCCGCCGTCTACGGCACCCCGGACGTGGATCTCGTCACGGAAGAGACCGCGTGCGTGCCGATGAATCCCTACGGCGAGACGAAGCTCACCGGGGAGTGGCTCGTACGCGCCACCGGCCGGGCCACCGGCATGGCGACCGCCTGTCTGCGCTACTTCAACGTCGCGGGAGCCGCGGAGCCGGAGCTGGCGGACACGGGGGTCTTCAACGTCGTTCCGATGTTCTTCGACGCCCTCACCCGTGGCGAGGCCCCGCTGATCTTCGGTGACGACTATCCGACCCCGGACGGCACCTGCGTGCGGGACTACATCCACGTCCAGGACCTGGCCGAAGCTCATCTCGCCGCCGCGCGACGGCTGACCGCCGACGCCGGTACCGATGCCGTCGGCACCTCCGCTGTCTCCGGCGGCGCGGGCAGCGACCTCACCGTGAACATCGGCACCGGCAAGGGCGTCTCCGTGCGTGAGATGGCCGACCTCGTCGCCGAGATCACCGGCAAGCGCGAGCCGGCCGCCCGCGTCGCCCCCCGCCGGGCCGGCGACCCGGCACGTGTGGTCGCCTCGGCGGACCTGGCGGCGAAGGAGCTGGGCTGGAGCGCCCGGCACAGCATGCGCGACATGCTCACCTCGGCCTGGGAGGGCTGGTGCCTGCGGCATCCCGAGGCCCGCTGAGACCGCGCGGCTGCCCTGCCCGGGCCGTCCGGGCCCTTGGCCGGTCAGGCATGCGCCCGCTCTGACCTGCGACACTGGCACGGAGGGCAAAAGCCCAGGTCACAGCACATGACAACGGTGTTCACCGTCGCGTTGCACCTACCCGTCCGGCGTAGTTGACTTGCCACCGTCAGGCGCTGTGCGCGGGACCAGGGGTGACGCAGGAGGCTTGCAGCGATGGGCGCAGGGCACGATCACGGAGGTCCGCCTCCGGAGGCGGGCGGCACGGCTGCCGCGGCTTACCGGTCGCGGCTGCGTATCGCGCTCGGCATCACGCTCTTCGTCCTGGTCACACAGGTGGTCGGCGGCCTCCTCGCCGATTCGCTGGCGCTGCTGGCCGACGCGGGCCACATGGCGACCGACGCGCTCGGTCTGGGCATGGCGCTGCTCGCGATCCACTTCGCCAACCGGCCCGCGAGCGAGCGCCGCACCTTCGGCTTCGCACGCGCGGAGATCCTTGCCGCACTGGCCAACTGCCTGCTGCTGCTCGGCGTGGGCGGGTACATCCTCTTCGAGTCGGTCGAACGGTTCATCGACCCTGCCCCCACCGACGGCGGGCTGACCATCGTCTTCGGCGCCATCGGCCTGGTGGCGAACATCATTTCGCTCTCCCTGCTGCTCCGTGGCCAGAAGGAGAGCATCAACGTCCGGGGCGCGTTCCTCGAGGTGCTGGCCGACGCTCTGGGCTCACTGGCCGTGCTGATCTCGGCTGCGGTCGTCCTCGCGACCGGCTGGCTGCCCGCCGACCCGATCGCGTCCCTGGTCATCGGCGCGATGATCGTCCCGCGGACGCTCAGACTGGCGCGCGAGGCGCTGGACGTACTGCTGGAGTCGGCGCCCCGGGATGTGGATCTCGCTGAGGTACGCGACCACATCCTGGCCGTGGACGGCGTCAACGGGCTGCACGACCTGCATGTGTGGACGATCACCTCCGGCATGCCGGTGCTGTCTGCGCACGTGGTCGTGTCGCAGGACGTGCTGGACTCCGCCGGGCAGGAGCGGGTGCTGCACGACCTGCAGTACTGCCTCGGTGACCATTTCGACGTCGAGCACTGCACGTTCCAGCTGGAGCCGCGCGGACATGCGGTCCACGAAGCGAAGTTGTGTCACTGACGTACGGCAAACTGGGGCGGATTGCCGGAGGGTCCCGACCGAAGGATGGACATGGCGAACAGCGCAGCGGCCGCCCCGATCATGCTTGAACTGGTCGACGAGGACGGGAAGACGATCGGCACCGCCGAGAAGCTCTCCGCTCATGTCGCACCGGGCCGGCTGCATCGCGCCTTCTCGGTGTTCCTGGTCGACGATTCGGGACGGCTGCTGCTGCAGCGTCGTGCCCTCGGCAAGTACCACTCGCCCGGTGTGTGGTCCAACACCTGCTGCGGCCACCCGTATCCGGGCGAGAAGCCCTTCGTCGCCGCGGCACGGCGCGTGAGTGAGGAGCTGGGCGTGGCACCCTTCCTGATGCGCGAGGCGGGCACCGTCCGCTACAACCACCCCGACCCGGATTCGGGTTTGGTGGAGCAGGAGTACAACCACCTCTTCGCAGGGCTTGTACGTGAGCCGCTGAAGCCGGACCCGGACGAGATCGCCGAGGTGGCCTTCGTGACGGCGGAGGAGCTCAAGCAGCGGCACGGCGAAGACGTGTTCTCCACCTGGTTCATGACGGTTCTGGACGCCGCACGGCCCGCGATCAGCGAGCTCACGGACGGGACAACGGGCTGGTGACACCTGCCTCGGGCAGGCGGGGCAGCGGGAGGGCAGCCCAGATCACTTTGCCGCCCGCCCCGGTCTGTTCCACGTCGCAGAGACCTCCCGACTCCGCCGAGATCATCTTCACGAGCAGCAGCCCCCTTCCGCCGATGTGCTCGTGATCGGGGTCCGCGTCCAGCGCCTTGGGTCTGTACGGGTGGCTGTCCTCGACGGCGACGCGCAGCCAGCCGCCCTGGAGTTCCACCTCGACACCGATCTCCGGTGAGAGCAGGGCCGCGTGCCGTACGGCATTGGTGGCCAGCTCGGAGAGGATCAGCAACAGGTTCTGCAGCGTGTCGTCGGGCACCACTTGCTGGCGCCGGACGAGGTCGCGTACGGCGTGCCGCAGTTGGGGCACGGAGGAGTCCAGGGCGGGGGCCGTGAACCTCCACGTCCCCTCGTAGGAACGGGCTTCGGACCGTTCCTGCACTGGCAGCGCGACCGGAGACTGTCCGCCCGCTCCAGGCGGATGACTCCCGCGGCTCTCCATCTCCCGCACCCCGCTCTCCTCCGAGTGTTCTTGCAAATGTAAGTGCATCGGGCTCGTGCATCGAGTGTTGGTATGCCAGAGGCCTGGTCCGGTCCACTGACCGCAAGTCGGCACTTATCGATGGCAATTGACAGAAGACTTACGCACCGATCAGTTCTGTGACTGACCTTGCATCTACGCTCCGCCAGCCGATGGCCACTGCCCGGTTACGATCCGCACATGGAGCGAGCCCAGCCGGCACAACCCGCACTGCTCAGCGAGCACACCGACGGCGTCACGACGGTCACCATCCACAACCCCGCGAAGCGGAACGCCATGACACCGGACATGTGGCGCGAGCTGCCCGTGCTGCTGTCGCGGCTCGCGCGGGACACCTCCGTACGGGCACTCGTCCTCACTGGCGCGGAGAACACCTTCTGCGCGGGAGCCGACATCTCGGCACTGCGTGAGTCGCCGGGCACTTCGCAGGGTCTGGCGGTGGCGGCGGAGGAGGCCCTCGCGGCGTTCCCCAAGCCGACCCTGGCGGCCGTGCGGGGGCATTGCGTGGGTGGAGGCGCCCAGCTCGCCGCCGCGTGCGATCTGCGCTTCGCCTCCCATGTCGCACTGTTCGGCATCACACCGGCGAAGCTGGGCATCGTCTATCCGGCCTCCTCGACGCAACGGCTGGTACGGCTCGTCGGCCCCGCGACGGCCAAGTACCTGCTCTTCTCGGGTGAGTTGATCGATGCTGAGCGTGCACTGCGGGCCGGTCTGGTGGACGAGGTGCACTCGGAGGAGAGCCTGGGGTCGCGTGTGCACCGGTTCGCGCACGCTCTGGCCGGGTGTTCGCAGCTGACGCAGACAGCGGCGAAGGAGTTCGTCGACGGGCCGTGTGACGTGTCTCGCATCGAGCACTGGCAAGGGGTGGCAGGAGCGGCGGACGAAGCGGCCGAAGGTGTCTCCGCTTTCCTGGAACGACGGGCCCCGCGCTTCACCTGGGCACCCTGACACGGGTGTGGACCCGGACGGGGCGGTGTGAGGGGGGCGTGAATTCCGC
>DATMEI010000231.1:0-16060 GCA_035556995.1 Streptomyces sp. | reverse complement strand
GGCCGGCCGCCGACGGGGATGGGACGTTGTTCGCGGTCGATGTGCTGCTGCCACAGCGCCAAGAGCTCCTCGATCCTGGCATCGTCGAGCGACGGGTCGAGTTCACGAATGCCGGCGCGGATACCGGCGGGTTCGTCGACGAGCGTGCCGAGCACGTCGAACACGACGGCATCGAATTCCAGCTCTGACATGGGCGAGATCTCCTGGACGAAGCAGGGGCGTCGGCGGCAGTCACTCCTCGCCCACGCAGCCAGGACAGATCGCACCGGCTTCGCACATGTAAGGGCTGAGTGGCTGTCAGCAGAACGCAGCGGGAAGCCCTCCTGATTCCCGGTCCCGCGGCGAGCAGCGAATCGTCCGGCTGAGAGCCCTCGATGAACTGGGAAAGTCCTGCCGCGCTAGTAGCTGAGTGAGGCGTGCCAGTCGCCCCGGCCTTGGCGGGTGAGGTCGAGGATGTGCCATACCGGGCTGTACAGGTCGATGCCTCGCTGGTCGATGTCTTCGGACATCCGGGGGTGCACCGAGTAGACGTGGCGCACCGACCCTTCCCCTACGCCTTCGGCGCGGGGAGGCCCCAAGTCGTCGCGGGTGAACACCGAGACCGTCGAGTCCTGGTTGCCCTCGGCGTCCTCGCTGCCCAGGTCGTATTTGAAGGTGCCGGCCCCGGCGCTGAGCAGACGCAGATTCGTCCACTTGCGGTTTCGGGCGTGCGCGCGGAGCGCGGGCAGTCCGGCCGCGGCGACGATCACGAGGTCGACGTTCTGCGCGACGTGGTGGGCCACTCCGTTGAACCCGTCGAGCCACATCGTGCACATGGGGCACGGCTCGGTCTGCTTCTTGCCGTACATGAACTGGTAGACAACCAGGTCACGCCCGGGCCGGGTGAACAGTTCACTGAGGCGCACGGTCCGCACCGGCGCGTCACCAGCATCCAGATCGGCAGGGCCCTCCTCGAACACGTAGTCATCGACGACAGGGCCCACCGGCAGCCGGCGACGCAGGTCGGCGACGCGTTCACGACGGCGCATCAGATCGATCTCGGCTTGCCGCAACTCCTCGCGGGCGCTGACGTATTCGGCCGATTCCCCGGTGAGATTCGTTGGACGCATCGCTACCCCCGCCTGGCCGCTGTCTGGTGGTCACCATCTGCTCTGGCCCGGCATCGTATTCCTGTGCACAGGGTTCGCCGGGCAGCGAAACGACAAGGACCTGGCAGTGCACTCCTGAGGATCGGCCAAGATTCTCCGGACACGCCAGGGCGTCAGCCGCCGACGTGGATACCGGGGCGACGGTCGGGGTCGGGTTCATGGCTGCGGATGATCTCGCGTGTGACCGGAGCGGTGTCGCCGCGGCCGAGCAGGAAGTAGCGGAACATGTGCCGCAGAGGGCTGCCTTCGGCCCACGAGAAGTAGCAGTGCGGCTGCACACCAGTGGCGTTGCGCAGGGCGAGCAGGATCGCGGCGATGGCGTTCGGGGCGGCAGGGGCTTCGGCCCGCAGGATCCGGTATCCGTCGACCTCGATGCCGTGCACGGTGAGGGATTCGCTGAAGTCGGACGGATCGACCACGTCGATTTCCAGGAACAGCACGTCGGCCGGGCCGGGCACCGGATTGTCGAGACGCTGCTCGCGTTCCTTGGCGGAGTACTCGGCTTCGTCCCCGGCCTGACGACGGTTGGCGATGATGTTGATGGCGTTGTCGTAGGCGAGGGTGTCGGTGATGAACTGACGGGCGGCCGGGTCGAAGACGATGCGGTCTGCGCGCAGCTCGGTGGTGCGCGAGACCCGGGAGATCAGCGACACGGTGATGATGCCGAGGATGAACAGGCCGGAGATGGTGATGCCGTCGGGCTTGTCGACGATGTTGGCCACCAGCGCGTAGAGCAGTACCGAAGTGAGCAGCCCGAAGCCTGCGGCGGTCACGCGTCGGCGGCGGCGTACGACCGAGACGGTGACCGCGAATGCACCGGAGACCATCATGGCCAGGATGCCGGTGGCGTAGGCGCCGGCCTGGGCGTCGACATCGGCGTCGAACCCGATCGTGATGAGGACGCAGAGGGCGGTGTAGACCATCACGACGGGCCGTACCGCGCGTCCCCATTCAGGGGCCATGCCGTAGTCGGGCAGGTACCGCGGGACGATGTTGACCAGCCCGGCCATCGCGGACGCGCCCGCGAACCACAGGATCAAGATGGTGCTGACGTCGTAGACGGTGCCGAACGCCTCTCCGACGTTCTCGTGGGCCAGCCAGGCCAGGGCCCGGCCGTTGGCCGCGCCACCGGGCTCGAATTCCTTGTGGGGGATGAGGACGGTGGTCACGAAGCTCGCGGACAGCAGGTAGACGCTCATGATGAGCGCGGCAGTGGTCAGCAGCCTGCGGGTGTTGCGGATACGCGAGCGCAGCCGCTGCTCGGCGTCGGGCCCGGCAGCGGACACGAGCGGCATCATGCTCACTCCTGTTTCGAAGCCGGACAGGCCCAGCACCAGCAGCGGGAACGCCATGAGCGCCGGCCCGGCCAGATCGCCGAGGCCGCCTCCGCCCTCGACAAGCGCGTCTGTCCACGCCGACCACGCCCCCGGGTCGGTGAACACGTCCACCAACCCGACGGCGATTGTCACCGCGTTGAGCACCAGGAAGATCGCGACCAGCGGGATGGCCACGCTGACCGCTTCACTGAACCCGAGTAGGAACACCCCGCCGAGTACCAGCAACAACCCCACGGTGATGGCGACTTCATGACCGTGCAGGGCTTGGGGCAAGTAGGGGTTCTCCGTCACGTGGACCGAGGCGTCCGCCGCAGACAGGGTGATCGTGATGATCCACGACGTGGCCACGAAGCCGAGCAGGACCAGCACGAACAGCTTGCCCCACCAGAACGGCAGCAGATCCTCCAGCATCGCCACCGACCCGGCTCCGTGGGGGCTCTCCCGGGCTACACGCCGGTACATCGGCAGCATCCCCACCAGCGTCAAGATCACGATCAGCAGCGTCGCCAACGGGGACACGGCTCCGGCCGCGAGTGCCGCGATCGCCGGCACATACGCCAGGCTGGAGAAGTAGTCCACCCCGGTCAGACACATCACCTTCCACCAGGCGTGAGGCTCCGCATGCCCCTCACCTGCCGCCGGTCCGACGGGCTGCACCCGGTGGCGCAGCATCCACCCCGCCAGGCCGCCGGTCGGCTGGGCCCGAAGGGCGGGGCTGTCCACCGCTTCCGGCACGGCCGGGCCGTTCGTGTCTGCCATTTCCCTGTCTCCCCTGTCTGCCCAGCACAGCGGTCACCGCTCTCACGGCACTGCAACGAGCACCGAGTATGGGGCCTTCGGCAGCGCCGACTTCACCGGGGTGAAGCGCGGCGACCGTGCGCTGGCGACTTGTTGGGGGAGTGCTCTCAGCTGTGCCGACTGCTGGTCGTCATGGACGCAGTCCCGCCCGGGTACGAACCGGTGCCCTGGGTACGGCGCCCGTAGGTCGGCGACTCTCAGCCGAGATAGAGAAGCGTCCGCAGATCCTTGCCGTCCGCGATCGCCCGCAGCAGCGCCGGCTCCTGGGAGTCCGCGGCCTCGGCCTCGTCCAGTACTGCGGCCAGGGCCGCGGGCGGCAGGGCGATCGCCCCGTTGGCGTCGGCCATGACGATGTCGCCCGGGGCGATCCGTACGCCGCCCACGACGACAGGTACCTGATGGCGTCCGCCGCCCCCGCCGAGCTTCTTGGTGGTGAGGCAGCTCGTACCCCGGGCGTGGACGCAGATGCCGTTGCCCGGGTCCGTCAGGGCTGCGACATCTGTGACGAACCCGTCGACGAGCACGCCCGACGCTCTTCGAGCGTGCAGAGCCGCAGCCGTGACCGCGCCGATCACGGCATGGGCGTCGGCGCCGCCGGCGTCGATGACCAGGATCTCCGCGGGGCCGATGTCGAGGATCGCTCGATTCACGGCACCGGCGTCGGGTTCATCCAGGGCGAGGGTGGCCGCGACGCCGATCATGCGGCGCGCGCACCCGAGCCTGCGGATCGCCGGGTCGAGGAATCCCTCTTCCAGGATGTGGCCGAGCGTAGGGAAGTCGGTCTGCGCGAGGCGTTCGATGAGCACAGCCGACTCGGACGTACGGGCGGCCTCCCGGGGGGCATGCGTCACCGTTCCTGCCCCTCGTCGACGACCGCGATGCAGTCGATCTCCATCGAGACGCCCCAGAGCCCGACGCACACGGTCGTTCGCGCCGGACGGTGAGTGGTGAAGAACGTCTCGTACACCCGGTTGTAGACGGCCAGTTGTTCAGAGGAGCTGAGGAAGGCGTTCAGCTTCACGATGCTCTCGAGGCCGGACCCCGCTTCGGCAAGTACGGACGCCAGGTGTGTGAGGGTCGCCCGTACCTCGTCCTCGAACGTATCGAGGTTCTGCCCCGGGGCCGCGGGAATCTGCCCCGTGGTGAAGACGAAACCGCCGGCGGACGTCGCCTGGACATAAGGGCCGACAGCGGCCGGCAGCCCGGGAGCCGTCTCGAATCGCTGAATGGGCTTCATGCGCTCACCCCGGCATGCTGATTGCCGGCGCCCGTACCGGTGCCTGCCGCGTCGATGTTGTCGTACCGCTTTCCGGACAGCAGGAAGAGCGCGAGGAGGGAGAGCAGGGCTGCGCCGAGGATGTACCAGGCCATTGAGGAGCTCTCGCCGGTGGCCGACAGCAGGGCGACGGTGATCGCCGGGGTGGCGGCGGAACCGAGGAGGCCGGAGAGCATGTAGCTGACGGAGAGCCCCGAGTAGCGGACACGGGCGCCGAAGAGTTCGGCGAGGAAAGTCGCGATCGGCCCGTAATTGGCGGAGAAGGCGAGCGCCATGAGCCCGTATGCGACGAAGACGAGAAGGCCGGAACCGGTCTCGAGGAGCCAGAAGAACGGAAAGGCGAGCAGGCATTCCGCGGCAATTCCGGCGTAGATGACCGGCTTGCGTCCGAACCTGTCCGAGAGCCGGCCGAACACCGGAATGGCGATGAATGCCACAGTGCAGGAGACCATGACCGCGCACAGCATCAGGTTCTTCGAATGGCTCAGTTCATCGGTCCCGTAGCTCACGCCGGAAGCGACCAGGAGCGTGAAGGTCGACCCCGTGGAGAGGGTCGCGATACCGCCGAGAAGAACCTCACGCCAATACCTCTTCATGAGGGAGACGAAGGGGATCTTGGCCCGCGTGCCCTCGCGTCGGACAGCCTTGAAGCTTTCGGTCTCTTCGATGTTGAGCCGGATGTAGATGCCGACACCGACGAGGGCGGCCGACAGCAGGAAGGGAATGCGCCAGCCCCACGAGAGAAGTGCCTCGCTGTCCAGGCCGATGACCAAGGGCAGAAAGGCGGCATTGGCGAGCAGCGTCCCGATCGGCACACCGATCTGGACCATCGAGCCGTAGAACCCCCGCCGGGCGGGCGGTGCGTGCTCGACGGTCATGAGGACCGCGCCTCCCCACTCCCCGCCGAGGGCCAGACCCTGGATGACGCGGAGCCCGAGCAGGATCAGGGGGGCGGCGACGCCGATCGACCGGTAGTCCGGCACGAGACCGATCCCGAAGGTCGCGACTCCCATCGCGATGAGGGAGACCAAGAGCATGGACTTGCGCCCCAGTCGGTCACCGTAATGACCGAAGAGAACGGCGCCCACCATGCGGGCCAGGTAAGCCGAAGCGAACGTGAGGAAGGCGAGGATCGTTCCGACGGCACCGTCCAGTTCAGGAAAGAAGATCTTTCCGAAGACGAGGGCCGAAGCGGTACCGAAGAGGAAGAGGTCGTACCACTCGACGGTGGTTCCGATCACGCTCGCGACGGATATTTTGCGCATTTTCGCCGCGTCGAGACTCGTGCGGTCCCTCGAATCCAGGGTACTGGGCGACATGGCTGGGCTCCGTTTCGGGAATGGACCGCCGCCGGATGTGCCGGCAGGGAAGGAATTTGCATCACTGTGCTGTCTGCGCGCCTCGGCGAAAAGAAGCATTCCGCCACGATTCCTGGCCTTGAACTGTTGATGTGCACAATGGCGACGGGAACACGCGCCGGGTTCTTCCCCGGGGCGGTCTTCTCGGTGCAGGGTCCGCACATATTGCGTGCTCGGCTGAAGGAGAAAAGGTGCCTGCCCCGTTGTCACCGGCCGGGCTCGGCCGCACCCGCCGCTACTCTCCCGTCCCGCTGTCCAGGCCGCCTGCCATCAGCCGGTGGAGTACCTCGGTGAGCAGGTCGGTGCCTGCGCAGACGTCCTGTTCGTGGGTGAACTCGCCCTCGTTGTGGGAGATGCCCTCGACGCTGGGCACGAAGAGCATGATCGAGGGAGCCACGTCTTTCATGTTCACCGAGTCGTGACCGGCGATGGTCATCACCGTCTGGTGGCTGAGCCCCAGCTTGTCGGCCGCCTGGGCGGCGAGTTCGACTCCGGCCGACGGGAACGGTGCCACGCCCCACCCATGCGTCTGGACCTGTTCGACGGCGATCGATGCACGCTCCTCGATGCCGGGGACCGCCTCGGCCAGCTTCTTCGCCGCGGCGTCGAGCAGGGCTTCGTCGGGAGAACGCAGGTCGACGTGCAGGCGTACCTCGCGAGCCACGACCACGGGAGAGTTGGGCTCGACGCTCATTTCGCTCACCGAGGTGTGCAGCGGGATGTCCGTGCTCTGCTCGGCCAGTTCACGTACGGCCACGACGAGGAGCGAGGCGCCCAGCAGGGCGTCGCGGCGGTCCGCCATGACCGTAGACCCCGTGTGTGACTGCTCGCCGCGGACCACGACCTGGTACTTGCGTGCCGCCCAGGTCGAGCCCACCACGCCGATCGTGCGTCCGGCGTTCTCCAGGTCGCGGCCCTGCTCGATGTGAATCTCCGCGTAAGCGGCCACATCGGGTCCGGCGTAGTCACCGAGGGCGCCGATCTCGCGGAGGGCGCTCTCGACGGTGGTGCCGGCCCGATCAGTCGTCGCGAGCGCGGTTTCGGCCGGCAGCTTTCCGGTGAAGACCGAGCTGCCCATCATGCTCGGCTTGAACCGGGATCCTTCCTCGTTGAACCAGTTGACGACGGCCACGTTGTACTGCGGGGAAGTGGCCGGAGAGCTCCACTGCTGTACGGCTCGGTGAGCGGCATGCGCCGAGGCAAGGACGCCGTAGGCGCCGTCGTAGCGGCCGCCGAGCGGCTGGCTGTCCAGATGCGAGCCGCTGAGAACGTAGGGAGCACCTGGCGTGAGGGTGCAGAGCCCGAACTGGTTGCCCAAGCCGTCGTAGTGGACCTCGAACCCCCGGTCGGTGAGCCACCGGTGCAGCCAGGCACGCTGTTCGCCGTCGGCGGCAGTGCCCGCCTGCCGTTCGACGCCCCCGGCCGGCGTCGCTCCGAACGCGGAGAGGGCCGCGAAGTCTTCGAGGAAGGCGGCGTCACGCTCTTCCTGGGCGGAGGGGGATGCGTGGGTCACTTGGACGTCCCTTCGGAGTGCGCAGACGTGTCGGCCGGGCTGTCAGGACCGGTGGCCGGGGTGATGCGGTCGGCGAGCCGCTGCGGCCCCGCCCGCCCTCCGGACAGAGGGTCGTCGCTCGGCCGACGGGCGGTGTGCCCGGCGATCCCGAACAGACGAGTCGGATGTGCGTCGACTGCCATTCGACCTGGTGGCGACAGTCCGGAACATTGCCGTCCGCCTCTGATGTCTGCAGGATGCCTGTGCACAAGCACAATCGTCGAGGCCCGCCCGGGAGCTATGGATGACGGATCCAACGGCCCGCACGCCGAGTTCCCTGCCCCGCTGGAGGCAGCTCGTCACCTCCCTCGCTGTGGACGTCGACGACCTCGCCGAGACGTTCCTGACCAGGCTGGAGTCCGCCGGCGTCTACCAGCCCGGTGTCGTCAGCGACGATCAGCTGCGGGAGTCCGCACGCGACTCGCTGGCCCTGATCCTCAGGGCGCTCGCCGCTGATTCGACGACGACGCGGCTCAGCGAGTTGCCCAGCGAGCTCGGGCGACTGCGGGCGCGCCAGGGCGTGGGAGGAGAGGACCTCGTCGCCGCAGTACGGCTCGACTTCGGGGTTGTCTGGTCGGCGATGCTGGCACGGGCCGGAGGTGACGACATGGCTGTGCTGGCGCTGCACGCCGAGAACCTGTGGCGGGTGGTGGACGACTACGCCCGCGCGGTTCAGCAGTCCTACCTGCAGGAACGGGCCCTCATGTCCGCCACCACGCGCGACGAGCAGCTCACCTATCTCGCGGAGCTTCTCGGACCGGAGGGCCGTTCGCCCCGCAACGTGGAGAACATCGCCCGAGCTTTGGAGGTCGATGTCGAGGGCTCCTTCCGGGTCGTGGTGGCCGACGCCTCGGCCTCGCACGTCGCTCACCGCGCGGCCGGCCAGGTCACCGCGCTCGGCGAGCAGCTCTTCGTGCTGAACCAGCCTGGCCGCGTCGTCCTCATGTGGCCGGCCTGTCCAGGGGGCCGGCGGCACGACCTGCAGCTGCGGCAGCTGCGGGGGATGGCCGGCGGTCTGGTCCCCGATGCCGACGGGCTCGGTGCCGTACCCGGTGCGGCGGCCACCGCCTACGAGATCTGCCGGACGCTGCGGCAGGAGGACGAGGGACTGGTCACGCTGGCCCAGGCGTGGACGCGCGTGACGAAGAGCCATCTCGACGAGCAGCACGGCTTCTCGGCCGCCCAGCTGTCCGGTATGGCCGAGCTGCCCCAGACGGAGCGGGACGTGATCGTCGAGACGGTCCGTACCTACCTGTCCACGGGAAGCCTGGCTGCCAGCGCCGAGCGGTTGTACTGCCACCGCAACACCGTGATGAACCGGCTGGGTCGGTTCCAGAAGGTCACAGGGCTCGACGTCACCGTCCCCGATCAGGCCGCGGCGGCACTCGTTGCCCTGGCCTAGCTCTCAAGCGACTCGCGAAGGGGCAGCCGACGCCGGGGAGTGGTGAGGTGAAGCCGTTGTGTGTGAGCGCGACGGAACGCGAGGATTGTCCCCGAGGCCGATACTGGGTTCAGCATCGTAGGTGCTGCCATCGGATCACGGTGGGGAGTCACCCCCGAGCGGTGCTGCCGCGTGGTCCCACTGGGAAGGCACGAGGTGGTGGTGATGGACGCGTCGCTGTCGGCGTTCAGCGAGGGGCCAGAAGATCCATTCGCGACGGGTCGCGCGGCCTCGGTCGTACTCGACGATCACGGAACGATCGTGGGGTGGAGCGAACGGGCCGAGGAGCTGCTCGGGTATGCGCCGGAAGAGGTGCTCGGCCGGTCGGCGGAGGACGTCTTGGTGGACGGCTCCTGTGATCGCGGCGTCCTCATGGAGGCGGTGGCGGCGTGCAGGCGCGACCGGGGGTGGTTCGGCGTCGTGCCCGTGCGGCACCGCGGCGGTCATCGCGTGGAGGTGGGTTGTCGCGCCAGGGCTGTCGTCAGACCTGATTCCACCTGCGAGTGGTTCCTCGTCGGTTCCCCGGCGGAGGAGGTGGCCCAGTGGGAGACGGACCGGTCGCTCCTGAACGGGCTGTTCCGCCGGTGTCCGGTCGGACTCGCGGTTTTCGCTCCGGACCTGAGCATTCTGCGGGTGAACCGGGCGATCGCAAAGTTCAGTGCAGTCCCGGCCGAGCAGCACCGCGGCCTGCGCGTCGGCGACTTTCTGGCCCGGGCGGACGCGGAGACGGTGGACGCGCAACTACGGGAGGTACTGGAGTCGGGGAAGTCCTCGATCTTCGCCGAGCAGCACTCCCGAACCCGCTGGGACCCCGACCGGGAGCAGATCGTGTCGGTCTCGGCGTTCCGGATTCAGGACCCTGCCGGCCGGGTCCTCGGGGTGGCGCAGATGGTCGAGGACGTGAGCGCCGGCTATCGGGCCCGCCACCGGCTGGCGCTGCTCAACGAGGCCAGCGGCCGCATCGGAACCACGCTCGACGTGGCGAGGACCGCTCGTGAACTGGCCGAGGCGGTGGTGCCCGAGCTGGCCGACTGTGTCTCCGTGGACCTGCTGGAGCCGGTGATCCGCGGTGACGAGCCGGAACAGGGGGCGTACGGACCCGCGCGCAGGATGGCGGTCCACTGTGTCCCGCCGGAAATGTCGCAGGTCATGGTTCCGGTGGGCCAGACGGTTGCCTTTCCACCGCATTCTCCGCACCTCCGGTGTGTGATCGAGCAGCGTCCGGTCCTCGAAACGCATCTGGACAGCCGCCTTCCGTGGCTGGCCGCCGATCCCGAGCTGGCCGAGCGAGCGCTCGGTCTGGGCGTCCACTCGTTCATGGTGGTGCCGCTGGCCGCGCGCGGGATCGTGCTGGGCACGCTCGGCCTGTGGAGGTCGCGACGGCCGGGGCCGTTCGAGGAGGACGACCTCACGCTCGCGGAGGAGATCGCCTCCCGCGCCGCGTTGTGCATCGACAACGCCCGCCGCTACACCCAGCAGCACCAGGCGGCACTCACCCTCCAGCACAGCCTGCTGCCGCACGAAGTCCCCGGGCACCCGGCGGCCGAGATCGCCCACCGCTACCGGCCGGCCGACCCGACCGCCGGTGTCGGCGGCGACTGGTTCGACGTCATCCCGCTCTCCGGGCTCCGCGTCGCCCTCGTCGTCGGTGACGTGGTCGGACACGGCACCCATGCTGCGGTCACCATGGGACGGCTGCGCACCGCCGTGCACACTCTGGCCAACCTCGACCTCACCCCGGACGAGGTGCTCGCCCACCTCGACGATCTCGTGGGCCGACTGGCCGCCGAGCAGGAGACGACCGACGCACAATCCCCGCAGCTCATCGGCGCGACCTGCCTGTACGCGGTCTACGACCCGGTCTCCCGGCTCTGCACCGTGGCCCGCGCGGGCCATCTGCCGCCCGTGGTCGTCACCCCGGACGGAGAGGTGAACATCCCCGGCATAGCCGCAGGCCCGCCGCTCGGCCTGGGCGGGCTGCCGTACGAGACCACCGAGCTGGAACTGGCCGAAGGCAGCCTGCTGACCCTGTACACCGACGGCCTCGTCCATGCCCGCCGGCGGGACCTCGACGACGGACTGGCGCGTCTGCGCAGGGCGCTGGCCGTCCCCGGCCGCACGCTGGAGGACACGTGCACGGCGGTGGAGGAAGCGCTGCTGCCCGAACGTCCCGCCGACGACGTCGCGCTGCTCATCGCCCGCACCCGAGCCCTGACGGCAGAGAAGGTGGCCACTTGGGAGCTGCCCGCGCAGCCCACCGTCGCCGCTGAGGCGCGCACGCTGACGTCACGTCAACTCACCGAGTGGGGGCTGGAAGAGATGGCCTTCACCACCGAACTCATCGTCAGCGAGCTGGTCACCAACGCCTACCGGTACGCCGACGGGCCGATAACCCTGCGCCTCATCCGTGACCGTGACCTCATCTGCGAAGTCTCCGACACCAGCAGCACCTCCCCCCGCATGCGCCGGGCCGGCAGTACGGACGAGGGGGGCCGTGGGCTCTTCCTGGTTGCGCAGCTCGCACAGCGATGGGGCACTCGCTACGTACGCGACGGCAAGACCATCTGGGCCGAACAACCGCTGACGTTCCCCACATCGATGACGTCGCCCACCCGCGCCGAAGAGGTCTCCGACCGCATCGGGCAGCCACAACGCTGAGCCAAGTCACCGCACTTCAGCAGGGCGCCCCGACTCACAGCGCCGGAGGCCGTACGGCTACCGGTGGGACAGGTCCCGGCTTTCCGGGGCGGCCTGGCCGGTGTCGTTCTCCATCGCGTTGGTCCAGTCGCGCGTCGGGCGGCGTCCGGCGAGCGTGCCGAAGACCAGTGCCGCCGCGGTGGCGGCGAGCACGCCGGGCACCATCTCGTAGATGCCCGTTTCAAGCGGCCCGAGGAGCGGGTCGATCTTGTCCCACAGGAGCACGGTGAGGGCTCCGGTGAGCATTCCGGCCTTCGCCCCGGCCGCCGTCATCCGCGGCCAGAACAGCGACAGGACGATCACCGGGCCGAATGCCGCGCCGAATCCCGCCCAGGCGTACGCGACGATGTCGAGCACGGCGCCGCCGCTCAGCGCGATCACATAGGCGACCACCGCAACGGCCAGCACACTCAGACGCCCGATCAGCAGCAGCAACGCGTCGGAGGCCCCCCGGTTGAGGAACGCCCGGTAGAGGTCCTCGGTGAGGGACGTGGCCGAGACCAGCAGTTGGCTGTCCACCGTGGACTTGATGGCTGCCAGCACGGCCACCAGCAGGATCCCCGCGACCCAGGGAGAGGTCAGCTGTGCGGACAGTTTGATGAAGACCGTCTCCGGGTTGCCGAGCGGCGCGTCGAGCGCGGCGATCCCGGTGAGTCCGATGAGGGACGCGCCCGCCAGGACGACGGTCACCCAGCCCACGCCCAGACGGCGGGCCAGCGGTATCTCCCGTGTGCTGCGGATACTCATGAAGCGGGTCAGGATGTGGGGCTGGCCGAAGTAGCCGAGCCCCCAGGCGAGCAGTGAGATCAGTGCGACGGCCCCGAGCGGCTCGCCCGCGGTCCACGTCTTGTCGGCGAAGGACGGCTTGGCTCCCGGGTCGAGCAGTGCCGGGGCCGTGGCGGTGAGTTCACTTTGCAGACCCTCGAAGCCGCCGAGCTTCCAGAGGACGACGGCGGGGAGGGCGAACGCCGCGAGGAACATCAGCGTGCCCTGTATGGAGTGACTGATGCTCAGGGCACGGAAGCCGCCGAGGATGGTGTAGATGACGATCACCACGGCGAAGACAGTGAGTCCCAACTCGAAGCCGGCGCCGAATATCTCGTCGGCCAGGAGACCGCAGGCGACCAGCCCGCTTGCGACGTACACGGTGAAGAACACGACGGTGACGATGGCCGAGAGGAGCCGGATCACCCTGCTCCGGTCCTCGAAACGTTCCTCCAGGTACGCCGGCAGGGTCACGGCACCGACCCACTCCGTATAGACGCGCAAGCGGGGTGCGACAAGACGCCAGTTGAGATAGGTGCCGATGATCAGGCCGACGGCGATCCAGGTGGCACCGATCCCGGCCGCGTACACGGCGCCGGGCAGGCCCAGGAACAGCCAGCCGGACATGTCGGCGGCTCCGGCGGACAGGGCGGCCACCGGGGCGCTGAGCCGACGGCTGCCGACGGTGAAGTCGTCGAACGTGGCCGTTTCTCCGTGCGTCATGACGCCGACCATGACCATCGCGATCAGAAAGACCCCGAAGGTGATCATGGCTGGGACGGTCAGCTCGAGCATGTATTACTCCCTGTGATGCGGAAGCGACCGTTGGCACATTCCGTGTACGTGGCCACAATTTCGGGTTGGAAGAGGCTGGAGGAGCCTAGGAAAGTACAGCGCCCACTGGCGAGGGAATCCGATGCCGGATGTCTTGATCGGTTCCGGATCGTGATGCGTCAGTGGCCGGTTCTCCGCCACTTCGGCGTCAACGGGGCCGCCTGCCTCGAACTCGGCCCCGCCGCGCTCGGCCTGCTCGTTGGACCCGCGTCCTCCTGCTGCTGGACGGTGAGCCGTCCACCGAAGAACCCGAGAACGCCAGTTCGCGGAGATCCGTAGCGGCCCTCACTCGCCTCGCAACGCTACCCCGCCCGTTCAGCTGACAACCGGCCGCCCTGACCAGCCACGATGCCGAGGACCAGGAGCACCCCGCCATCGCGTCGGGACATCGGCGTGCCCGCACGCCAAACCGCCCCGGGCACCCACCAGTTGACGCTACGGGCGCTGTCGCATGATCTAGCCTCCTGCTTGGTGCGTTGGGTGCGCCACGTCCACAGACGGTGCACGACCGATGAGCAACGGCTATCCAGTGAGGACACCTCATGACCTACGACCCGCCGCCCGAACCGAACGCGCCGGCCCCGCAGCCCGCCGCGCCGCGGCAGGGTCCGATGCCGCCACACCCTCATCCGCAACAGCCCTGGATCAACCCCAACGGCCCCGGGCGGCCCGGCGGATCACCTCCAGCGGACCGTACGAGAGGGGTCGGGCTGGCCGTGGCCGCGGTGATCCTCGGCCTTCTCGCGTGCGTGCTGCCGTTGCTCCCGATCAACCTGGACCTCGTGCGGCAGTACGCCGCCTTCCCTCCCGCGCTGGGCGGACTCGTCCTCGCGATCGGCGGCTGCACCGGTGGCCGCCGCGGCAAGCCGCTGGCCGTGGCCGGCGTGATCCTTTGCGTCCTCGCGCTGGTCCTCGGAGGGGCCATGGTCGTCGGTCACGCCACATGACGATGACGCTGCACAAAAGGGCCGCGAGATGAGTCAGGGCGCCGATCGCAGGTCCCTACGATTGCGAAATCCGGTCGTGCAGCCAGGAGTCGACGCCGCTGAGCGCCGTCCTGGCCATTGCTGTGGGGTGGCCCGTGAAGCCGTGGGGTGATTCGGGGTAGACCCGGAGCTCGACGTCATTGCCTGCCGCTGACAACCGGCCTGCCAGCGCCAGGTTGTCCTCCAGCAACACGTCTGCGCTTCCGACGATCAGCAGCGTTGGGGGAAGCCCGCGAAGGGCGCCGTAGAGGGGAGAGAGGTCGGGAACAGTGCGGTCTTCGACATGGCCGGCGTACGCCTGGATGAAGTATTCGTCCGCGATGCAGCGACCGGCCGGGGTTCGTGCGCTCAAGTCGTAGGTGCCGAATTGGAGTGCGGCGCCGGTGAATCGGCCAACGGCACCTCTGTCTCTCAGCCGGAGCAGGGTCGTCAGGGCGAGTGTGGCTCCCGCGGAGCTTCCGCCGATCGCAAGTCGGGACGTTCCGAAGCGGGCATCGGCTTCTTCGACGAGCCAGAGCGCCGCCGCTTCACAGTCGTCGGGTGCCGCCGGCCAGGGGTGCTCAGGCGCCAGCCGGTAGTCGACGCTGACAACGGCGAGGTGCAGGGCGTCTGCGAGCTCGCGGTTGCGTTCGTCTCCTCGCGCTGCGGAGTCCATGTAGAAGCCGCCGCCGTGTATGTCCAGGTAGACGCCCCGCGGCGGACCGTCGACCGGCGTGAAGATCCTGACAGGGACGCGCACTTCCGCGGCTTCGATCGACTCCTCGACGGCAGGCGGATCGGCGGCACGAGGAGCAGACCTCCTCGCTCGTGCCTCCTTCAGCTCCTCCAGTGTGCCGGGGCCACGACCCGCCGCCCTCGACTTGTAGAAGTCACGAGCCTCATCGACCTGCTCCGCGGGCACGTCAGCGAACAGTGCGTCCAGCGCGAATCGCACGTGCCCTCCTCATGACTCGTGTCTCAACTCCACGCCATCGCCGACCTGCGGCGCCGGAATCCGCCCCGCGCTCGCCAGGAAACGCCGCACGTTCACTTACACGTCTTCGGACGCCGAGGCGGTCAGTCACATGGACCGGCTGCTGAGGCAGCGTCCTTGGTTCCCGCTGACCGTATGCGCAGCCGTCAGTGCGGACGCGAAGCCCCGGAGCTGTTCGCGGCTCCGCGTTCCAATGACCGCTGCGCTCGCAGCAGGTGGCTCCTAACGCAGCCGAGCCACGAAGCTCCGCCCGTACGCGTGCCGGGTGGTGACGTCGATACGGGTGGCGCCGGGCTGCCGGGTGACGTGGACACCGTCGTCTGCGGAGACCGGGCGGAGGGAGCGGCCGTGCAGGGTGACGGTGACCGTGTCGCGTTCGGTGGTCGGATCTGCGACGGCGACGGCGGTGATGCCGTCGCTGCCGCGCCGCACGAGCACCGACGCGGGACCGTCTACGGCCAGCGGCCCGGCGATGTGGGTGCCCGGCGCGAAGGTGTTGGCGGCGAGCAGGCCCGGGCCGGGGTGGGCGATCGCCTGGAGGTCCGGGGTGTTGGCGAGGACCGTCAGCGGGCCGTGTGCGTAGCGGCGCAGCTGCCGTTCGGTGGCGCCCGGCACCAGGGCGTAGGCCAGCGTGGCGGCGGGCGCGCCAGGCTGCTGCTCGAAGGCGACGCTGAAGACCTGCTTGGTGATCCGGGCGTCGGGGTTGGCGGCGTTGACGTCCTGGCGGCTGCGGGTGACGGTGTCGAGCGTGACGGTGGGCCGGGGGCCGCGAGGTGCGTACGGGGAGTCGAGGAAGACATAGCCGACGGCTGTCTTCTCGTCGGCGTTGGCGTAGCGCAGCCAGGCGAGCGGCGCCGCACCGGGGCGCCGCCAACGCGTGCCGTCGCGCAGGCGT
>DATMEI010000230.1:0-5031 GCA_035556995.1 Streptomyces sp. | reverse complement strand
GCGCCAACCACGCGGGCCTCGGCGACGGCGGCAAGGTCGGTGGGGGGCACCGGTGGCGGCGGTGGTGGCGGCGGTGGTGGCGGCGGGGAGAAGCCCGCTCACGAGCCCTTCCCCCGCTCCGGCTTCTTCAACGAGAGCCGCAGCAGTGCCGTCATCACGGCGATGGGCAAGCGCCTCGTCGCGGAGGGCTGTGGCGAGTACAAGGTCGGCCCGGGCCCCAACTGGACCGAGACAGACCGCAAGTCGTACGCGGCATGGCAGCGCAAACTCGGCTACCGCGGCAAGGACGCGGACGGCATTCCGGGCCCCGAGAGCTGGAAGAAGCTCAAGGTCCCCAACGTTTGAGCAGCCCCCAGGACAGGGGCGTTCCGTTTCTGATCACCCACCGGACGCCCCGTCCTGTGACAGCCCGAGGCCGGCACGTGTGCCGTTCGAGCCGGGCGCGCCGTTCCGTCCATCGCGTCCATCCGTGCCGGTGCGGGCCAGCACCCAGGAGTGGAAGTCGCCGATGTGGTGCTCGCTGGGGACGAGGACGCCGCCTTGGCGGTAGGCACGGGAGTCCATCATCAGGTGGCACCTCTCGCAGGCGGCGAAGTCCTGCTGGTTCACCCGGTGGAACAGCTCGACGGAGTGCGAGAGATCCCTTCCCTCCTGGACCACGTGAGGGAGGTAGAGCCAGTCGCATTCGACCAGCGTCCGGTCCGCAGCCGTCGGATACATCCGATGCACGATGACGTGATCGGGCACGAGGTTGAGGAACACCTGCGGCTTGACCGTGATCGCGTAATAGCGGCGGTGCTGGTCCTCGGCAATGCCCGGAATGGGCTCCAGCCCGTGGCTTCCGTCGACGGTGAAGCCGCTGACCTCCTGCCCGAACTGCGCCCCGTGGCCCACGTAGTACTGCGCGGCGAAGCCGTCTGCGAACTCCGGCAGAACCTCCGTCAGTTCGGGGTGGATCGAGGCGCAGTGGTAGCACTCCATGAAGTTCTCGATGATGAGTTTCCAGTTCGCCCGTACGTCGTAGGTGACGCGGCGGCCCAGTTCCAGGGAGCCGATGGCGTAGCGCTCCACGGCGGAGGCGTCTCCCAGCCGTTCGGTGACGGCTCCGACCACTTCCTCGTCGAACGAGGGCGGCTCGTCGGCAAGGCTGATCCAGACGTAGCCGAGCCATTCGCGTACGTGCACGCGGATCAGGCCGTGTGCGGTCCGGTCGATGTCGGGCATGCTCGTGAGGTTGGGCGCTGCGATCAGCTTGCCGTCCAGGTCGTAGGTCCAGGCGTGGTAGGGGCACTGGAAGCTGCGTTTGACCTCGCCGTCGGGCTCGGTGCACAGCTTGGCGCCGCGGTGTCGGCAGATGTTGAGGAACGCGCGGACGGCGCCGCTGCGGGAACGGGTCACGAGAACGCTCTCGCGCCCCACTTGGACCGTACGGAACGCGCCGGGCCTGCCCACGTCGGCGGCGCGGACAGCGCAGAACCACATCTGTTCGAAGATGTACTGCTGCTCGCGGGCGAAGATGCCGGGGTCGGTGTAGTGGTGTCCGGGCAGGGTCGGCATGAGGCTGTCCGGCAGAGCGCGCCCGCCGGCGGAGTCGCTGGTCGTGGTCATGTCGATCGCACCTCGTTGTCGGGTACGGAAGGGGTGTCAGGGGCAGCCCGCGCGGTCCCTGAGAGCGTTGCCGCGCGGGCCGTGTGCTCCGTACGGGCCGCTAGCAGCGGATGCGGTCCATCGCCGGATCGAAGAGCGGCTCGGCCGCCACGGTGGCGGGCACCTTCTCGCCGAAGTACTCGATGATCACGGGTGTTCCCGGCACCGCCGCGGCGGAGGGCAGCCAGGCATACGCGACGGTGGTGCCGACCGTGTAACCGAACGCCGCACTGGTCACGTAACCGGCAGGTTCACCGTCTGCATGAACCGGCTCGTTGCCGAGAACGGTCCGCGCCGGGTCGTCGACCGTGAGACAGGTGAGCCGGCGGCGCGCGGTCCGCTCGCTGCGGCCCTCCAGCGCGTCGCGCCCGATGAAGCCGCCCTCCTTGTCCATCCGGACGGCGAATCCGACACCCGCCTCGTACGGATCGTGCTCGGCGGTCATGTCGGTGCCCCAGGAGCGGTAACCCTTCTCCAGCCGCAGGCTGTTGAAGGCGCTGCGTCCGCCCGCGACCACACCGTGCTCCTGGCCCGCCTCCCACAGGGTGTCCCACAGCTTCAGCCCCATGTCGGCCGTGGTGTAGAGCTCCCAGCCCAACTCGCCGACGTAGGAGAGCCGCATCGCGGTGACGGGCACGTGCCCGATCGACGTGAGCCGGTTGCGGAAGTAGCCGAACGCCTTGTGCCCGAAGTCCTCGCGGGTCAGTGGCTGCACCAACTCGCGCGCGAGTGGCCCCCACACGCCGATGCAGCACGTGCCGGATGTGACGTCGCGGATCTGGACGCTGCCGTCCTCGGGCAGATGCCGGCGGAGCCAGTCCAGGTCCAGACTGCCGTTGGCTCCGATCTGGAAGCGGTCCCGGGACAGCCGCGCCACGGTCAGGTCACTGCGGATGCCGCCGGCCGGGTCGAGCAGCAGGGTGTACGTGACGGCGCCCGGCTTCTTCGCGAGGTTGTTGGTGGTCAGATACTGCAGGAAGGTGAGCGCGCCGGGGCCGGTGACCTCGATCCGTTTGAGCGCGGTCATGTCGTAGAGCGCTACGCGTTCACGGGTGGCCTTCGCTTCGGCTGCGGCGATCGGCGACCAGTGCCGGGAGGACCATTCGTCCCGCTCGGGAACCTGGACGCCGTCCAGCAGGGGGGCGTTCGCTTCGAACCAGTGCGGACGCTCCCAGCCCGCTGCCTCCAGGAAGTACGCTCCCAGCTCCCGCTGACGGGTATGGAACGGGCTGACGCGCAGCGGACGGGGGCGCTCCATCGGCTGGAGCGGGTGAATGATGTCGTAGACCTCGGCGAAGTTCTGGCAGCCGCGCTCGCGGATGTAGTCAGGCGTCAGATGCACTTCTTCGAAGCGGTTCAGATCGCATTCGTGCACATCCGTGCTGGGCCGGCCGTCGGCCAGCCACTCGGCCATGGCGCGGGCGACACCCGCTGAGTGGGTCACCCAGACCGCCTCGGCCAGCCAGAAGCCGTTCAGCTCGGGGTGTTCGCCCATCAGCGGCATGCCGTCCGGGGTGAAGGAGAACAGCCCGTTCATGCCTTCGCGGACGCCGCTGCCTGCCAGATCGGGCAGCAGCCGGACGCTCTCCTGCCAAGCGGGAGCGAAGTCGTCTTCGGTGAAGGGCAGCATCGACGGCATCTGCGGCGCCTCGTCCGGGCTGAGTACGTCGTCCACGGCGACGGGCATGGGGCGGTGCCCGTAGTAGCCGATGCCGATACGGTCCACGTGCTCGCGGAAGTACAGGTCATGGTCCTGGTGGCGGAGGATCGGCGAACTGGCCTCGCGCAGCTCGTCGTTGACCCCGGCGAGAACGTCCAGCGGACCTGTCTTGGCGTACTGGTGCGCCAGCGGGACCAGCGGCACCGTCAGGTCCACCATCCGGCCGATCTTCGGTCCCCAGAAGCCCGCGGCCGAGACCACGATGTCGGCGGGGAACCGCGCGCCGGCGGTGCGGACGGCGGTCACCCGGCCGTGCTCCTGATCGATGCCGGTCACCTCCTGATGCGGCAGGAACCGGGCGCCACGCGCGCTGGCCCTGCGTGCCTGCGCCTCACCTGCTCGTACGGCCTTGGCGAGCCCGTCGCTCGGCACGTGCAGGCCGCCGTACACGCGGCCGGCGTCCACCATCGGGTGCAGGGCCGCGCACTCCTGGGGATCGAGGAGCCGTCCTTCGGTGCCCCAAGCCGTCGCCCAGCCGTGCTTGCGCGTGAGATCGGCCAACCGAGCGGGGGAGCCCGCCACTTCGAGCGATCCGAGCTGCTGGAAGCACCAGGCGTCGTCCAGCGAGAGCCCCGCGAACTTCCGCACGGTGTACTGGGCGAACTCGGTCATCGTCTTCGACGGGTTGGTCTGGAAGACGAGCCCGGGAGCGTGGGAACTGGAGCCCCCGGTGGCGAAGAGAGGGCCCTGGTCGAGCACAGTGACGTCGGTGAGTCCGCGTTCGGTGATTTCGTCGGCGAGTCCGCAGCCGACTATGCCCGCTCCGATGATGACGATGCGGGGCTGTGTCGCCATGGTCGACCTCCTTGTTTCATTACGTGCTGACAGTTTCGTTATGCGCAACAACTTCAACGCATGAAGGCGCGCGGTCCTCAGCGGGCAGCGCTGCCGCCTAATGGCCGGGTGCCGCTGGATTCAGCGGTCTCCCGCGAGCAGTTCGTCGATCACCTTCGCCTCGGCTTCGATGGTGGTGCTGTCACCGTGGCCGGGGAGCACCGCGGTACGGCCCGGAAGGGTCAGCAGCCGGTCGCGGATGGAGGTGATCAGAGTGCCGAAGTCGCTGTACGAGCGGCCGGTGGCGCCCGGCCCTCCGTTGAAGAGCGTGTCCCCGGTGAAGACGGTGCCCAGCTCGGCGGCGTACAGACAGATGGCACCGGGCGCGTGCCCGGGTGTGTGGATCACCTTCAACCGGACTCCGGCGACGGTGAGTTCGGCTCCGTGCGCCACTTGGCGACCGGGCGGGACGGTCGGATGGGTGAGTTTCCACAACACCGCGTCGTCCGTGTGCAGATGGACCGAGGCGCCGGTGGCGGCGGCGAGGGCCGGGGCGGCGTTGATGTGGTCGTTGTGCGCGTGGGTGCAGATGATGGCTCGGAGGGTACGGCTGCCGAGTGCCGCGGTGATGGCTTCCACATCGTGGGCGGCGTCGATCACCAGGGCTTCGGTGTCGTCACCGACGATCCACACGTTGTTGTCGACGTCCCAGGTCCCGCCGTCGAGCGAGAAGGTGCCGCTGGTGACGAGGTTCTCGACGCGGACGCGTCCGCTGCTGTCGGTGCGCACGGGGGTGGTCATCGGGTGGCTCCCATCGGGTCGGGTGACGGCCGGTAACAACTCAGCTGTCGGCGATCAGGGGTGAGGGGCGTGGGGCGGGTCAGGTCGCG
>DATMEI010000229.1:0-12416 GCA_035556995.1 Streptomyces sp. | reverse complement strand
CCCCTCCGTCGAGCTGGAGGCGCTGGTTCCTTACACGGCGGGCAAGCTGGTCTCGCGTGTGCACGACGAGGGCGAGGTGCTCTCCGAGAGCCACACGGCGGACGGCACGCTGCTCAAGGTCCGCGTGCATGCGGAACTGGCGGCGGAACTGCGCAAGTACGAGCCGGCGGCGGCTGCCGTCGAGCGGCTCTAGCTGCGTCGGCGGCGCGGAGGCCTGCCCGTCCGGTCCCCGTTGCTGCTGCCGAAGAACGGTGCCGGGCCCGCCCCCTCAGCTACTGAGAGGGCGGGCCCAGCTGTGTGTTGCTGACGTGCAGGGGCGGGTGTCAGTTCTTGCCCGCGTACTTCTTGCTGATCCCGTCGAAGACGTCCTTCGCCGTCGCGCCGAGGCGCGGCCCCGCCAGCCAGGTCGCCGGCTGCGGACCGATCGAATTGACGGAGACCAGCTCGGCCTTGCCGCCCTTGCCCTTCATGAACCAGCCGCCGCCGGAGGAGCCGCCGGTCATGGTGCAGCCGATGCGGTAGAGGGCGGGCTGCGACGGGTCTATCGTCAGACGTCCCGGCTTGTCCGTGCAGCTGTACATCTTCGCGCCGTCGTACGGCGGCGCCGCCGGGTAGCCGTATGAGCTGAGCCCGGAGAAGCGGTCGGCACTCGGAGCGTTGAAGTTGATCTTCACCGCCGCTCCGACCGTCTCCTCAAGAGACTTGCCGGTGCGCTGCTCGGGCCGCACGTGAAGCATCGCGAAGTCCTGCTGAGAGCCTCCGCCACCCGACTGTGCGCCCTTCTTGATCCAGTAGTCACTGGTCTGCGCCCACTCGCTCCACCACTGTCCGTACGGTGCGACGTCCTTCGGCTGGGCGTTCTGCACCTGGGCGGGCGGGAGACCGCGGTTGTTGTACGCCGGCACGAACATGATGTTGCGCAGCCAGCCGCCGCTGCCGCCGGAGTGAACACAGTGACCGGCTGTGGCGACCAGGTTGGACCTGCCCGGGTTGCCCGGGTCCTTGACCACGGTGCCGGAGCAGACCATGGGGCCCTTCGGGGTGTCCATGAAGACCTTCCCGGCGGGCGCTGCGTTCCGTGTGTACGGCGTCCTGACGTCGCGTGCCTTGACCGCGCGCGGCTCAGGTCCGTCGGCGCTCGCCCCGGAGGCCGCCTCGACGTCTGCCGGGACGCGCTTGCCGTTGTCCTCCGCCTTGTCCATACGGTCGGGCTTCCAGTGGTCCTTGATGTACGGGTTGACGAAGTCGGACCCCTCACGGACCCACTGGTCGCGGTCCCAGTTCTTCCATTCGCCGTTGCGCCACTTGTCGAGGTCCTTGAGCGAGGTGGGCAGATCCTCGGGCAAGTCCTCCGGAATGCCCAGGTCCGCTGTGGAGGACGGCTGCGCGGAGGGCTTAGCCTGCGCGGTCTTGCCGCCGTCGTCGCCGGACTGACAGGCCGTGGCGGTCAGGACGAGAGCGAAGGTGACCGCGGCGGCGGCCACAGCCGGGCGTCGGTGCCTCGGCCTGCGTATCGGTGACATGGAAAAGGATCCCCCTGGACGGGCTCGTGTGCTGATTGCTGTGCCGGTGCGACGCGCCGGAACTCGGCGGAACTCGGCGGAACGCGGCGTGACTCGGCCTGCCGAGGACGGAGTAGGCCGGTGGTGCGACAGGGCACGACCGGCGCGAAGCGCCCGGCCGACCGGCATCCGGCCGGGTACGGGCGGCAGAGCCTTCTCGTTGTGGCCGCCGCCCGTCCCGCCTCACTCGTGCGTGGCAGCTACTTCTTGGCGATCGCGTCGAAGACGCCCTTGGCGTCCTTGCCGATACGGGGGCCGGCCAGCCAGCCGCCCTGAACCGGCCCGATGGACGTGACGGACAGCAGCTGCCTGCCGCTCGGGGTGAGCCAGCCACCGCCGGACGAGCCGCCGGTCATGGTGCAGCCGACGCGGTACATCGTGGGCTGACCGGGGTCGATCGTCAGACGTCCCGGCTTGCCCGTGCAGCTGAGCATCTTCGCTCCGTCGAACGGAGGCGCCGCCGGGTAGCCGTGCGGCGTGAGGCCCGAAATGCCCTTCACCCGCGGGGTGTTGAAGTTGACCTTCGCGGCCTTGCCGACGGTTTCCTGCAGCGACGGGCCGGCCTTCTTGTTCTCCGGCTGGACCTTCATCACGGCGAAGTCCTGCGGAGCGCCCCCGCCACCGGCCTTCGACCCCTCCTTGATCCAGTGGTCCGTGGTCCCCGCGTACTTCGCCCACCAGACGCCGTCAGGAGCGACGTCCTTCTGCTTGGCGGTCTCCAACTGGGCGTTGGAGAGGCCCTTTGGGTTGTAGCGCGGCACGAAGACGACGTTGCGGAACCAGCCGCCGGTCTTGCCCGCGTGCACGCAATGGCCCGCGGTCGCCACGAGGTTGGACTTGCCCGGGTGCGCCGGGTCGGTGACGACGGTGCCCGAACAGACCATGGGGCCCTTCGGGGTGTCCATGAAGACCTTGCCGACCGGCGGGCTGCTCTTGGTGTAGGGGAGCTTGACCTGCTCGGCCTTCACCCGTGCCGGGGTGGGGTCGGTGACGCCCTCGTCCTCGCCCGTACCGTTGTCGCCGCCGCTCCCGCCGTCGTCGATCTCACCGTCGTCGACCTCGCGGTCGTTCCCGTCGGCGTCCTTCATACGGTCCGGGTCCCACAGGTCCTCGATGATCGGGTTGATGAACTCCTTGGCCTGGCGGAGCCATTCGTCCCGGTCCCAGTTCTTCCATGCGCCGTTACGCCACTTGTCGAGATCCTTGAGAGACGTGGGCAGGTCCTTGGGCAGCTTCTCCGGCAGACCCAGGTCACGCTTCTTGTCGTCCTCGGGCGCCGAGGACTTCGAAGCACTGGGCTCGCTGTCCGCGTTGCTGTCTTCCGGGCCGCACGCCGTCGCGGTCAAGGCCAGCGCGGCGACCACCGCAACCGTGGCCACAGCCGGCGCGGAGCGTCGCCGCGACGGCCGGAGGTTGGCTGACATGAATGAACTCCCCCTGAATGTCGTCTTGCCTCTTGAATTGT
Organism: Streptomyces sp.; assembly: GCA_035556995.1. GTDB lineage: Bacteria > Actinomycetota > Actinomycetes > Streptomycetales > Streptomycetaceae > Streptomyces. Next base: position 9,389 of record DATMEI010000229.1, on the reverse strand, counting down.
CATGCACCCCGCCGAGCGGAGCGGGCACCCACTATGCCCGGTGAGTTGGGGGACGGGTCGGGCAGGGTCCATGGTTCCGACCGGTTCGCGTCACAGATCTTCACTTCGCCCGTGATCCGGAGGCGTCGGCTTCGTTGGTACGGACGGGGGAGTCCGGCTCGCTCTCCAGCGCGCCAAGTCGACACCGGAGGAGATCTCTGTGAACGGGCGTACCGGAGCCGAAGGCATCCCGCGGGACATGGTTCACGAGGCGCTCGCCCCCTCGGGCAACGGTCCGCGTGCCGTGGTCCCGGGTCAGGTGCAGGGCGGCTCGCGGCAGGACGTACACACGGACAGCGGCAGTGACAGTGGCACCTTGGCGGCAGCAACGCGCGATTCATGGGCCGTGGACGAACTCGCGCAGCCGGCCCCGCCGTTGCCGGCCCCCGGCAGCGTGGGACCGCATGACTCCGCGCAGGCGGCCGATGCGGCGGCGACGGAGAACCTGCTGCGCTGCTGGGTCCGGGAGAACGACGTTCCCCGCCCCGAACAGGACATCCTCCGCCTCGCCCTGGACGCCACCGGCATCGTCCTGCGCGTACCGGTGCGCTACTGGTCCGCCACCGGACGGCACAGCTTCGGACCGCCTGTGCCGGACAACGCTCCCGCGGGTGCCGCTCCTCTCGACGCGGTGACTCTCGCCGCGCTCATCGGCCGCGAAGCGGCGCACGGCCCGCCCCGGGCGGCGGCAGCAACGCCCGGCTCCGGCCCCGCGGTTGCACACGATGATGTGCCCGAGGCCGCAGCTTCCGGCAGGGAGGGTCCCGCGGAGGCCGCCGGCCTCGTCGCGCGGGTCGCCGACTCCGTCCAGCGGACGGCCGAGTTCCTCTCCGAACGCACAGCCGCCCCCGGACCTCCGCCCGGGACCAGCCCGTTCCTGGACGCCGAACAGTCGCTCGTCCTCGGCCATCCCCTCCACCCCTCACCCAAAGCGCGCCAAGGTCTCTCCGAGGCCGAGTGCCGCGCGTACTCCCCCGAGCTGCGGGGCGCTTTCCAGTTGCACTGGATGGCAGTCGACCGGTCGGTGCTCGCTTGCGAATCCGCCTGGACGGAGCGGGGCCGCACCGTGCCCGGCGAACAGCTCGCCATGCGACTCGCCGGAGAGGCACTGGTCGCTCAACTGCCCGCCAGCACCGTGCCGTTGCCCCTGCACCCCTGGCAGGCGCGTCAGCTTCCGCACCAGCCGGCCGCCGCCCGTCTGCTGGCCGAAGGGCTGCTGCACGACCTGGGCCCGACCGGGGACCTGTGGCACGCCACGTCGTCCGTACGTACGGTCGTGCGTCCCGACGGTCCTGCGATGCTCAAGCTCTCCCTGGGGCTGCCCATCACCAACTCCCGCCGGGAGAACCTGCGCAAGGAACTGCTGCGCGGTCTCGAAGTGCACCGGCTGCTGCGCGCGGGCCTCAGCGCCCAGTGGCGCGCCGTCCACCCCGGCTTCGACATCATCAGGGACCCGGCGTGGCTCGGAGTCGACGGACACGACGGGCAGCCGGTCCCCGGGCTCGACACGGTCATCCGGCACAACCCCTTCCGGCCCGGGGACGACGCGGTCTGCGTCGCCGGTCTGACGTCTCCACGGCCCTGGCCGGGAGCGGCCCGCGGCGAGGCCATGCGTTCGCGTCTGACCGACATCGTCGAGCAACTGGCCGCGGGCACACGCCGGTCGCTGGCGGCGGTGGCCACCGAGTGGTTCCTGCGCTATCTCGACGCAGTCGTACGTCCCGTGCTCTGGCTCGACGCCAACGCGGGCATCGCCCTCGAAGCGCACCAGCAGAACACCCTGGTGCTTCTGGACCGGGCCGGCTGGCCCACGGGAGGCCGCTACCGCGACAACCAGGGCTACTACTTCCGTACGTCCTGCCGTGACGAGCTGGAACAGCGGCTGCCCGGGGCGCAACTCGGCGTCGCCAGCGACTCCTTCGTCGCGGACGCGGTGACCGACGAGCGCTTCGCGTACTACCTCGGCATCAACAACGTCCTCGGGCTGATCGGCTCCTTCGGCGAGCAACAGCTCGCCGACGAGCGGCTGTTGCTCGCCGCGTTCCGCCGGTTCCTGCGGGCCCGCGCGAAGGAGGAGGACGGCTCTCCCGCGTCGTCCCTGCCAACCCTGCTGCTGGACTCACCGACGCTGCGCTGCAAGGCCAATCTGCTCACCAGACTGCACGGCATGGACGAACTCGTCGGCCCGGTCGACACCCAGTCCGTCTACGTCACCATCACCAACCCGCTGGGCGACTGACCCGTCGGGGCTTCTTCACTCCCACCGGCCCCGCCCTGAACACCCGAGAGGAGGCGCCGTCATGCACCGGCCGAACCCCGCCGCTTCCGGCGCGTCCAGTTCCAGCAACGACGACACCCTCGACCTCCAGTTGGCCGGGGAACTGGCCGCCCTGCTGGCAGATCACGACAAGGCCGACGAGATCAACCGCCTCGCACCGGACACATCACAGGACAGCAGTGGTCAGGCGGACCGGACCGACGGCCCGGACGGCCCGGACGGAACCGCCCGGGCCGGTCTGCCCGGCCGATCCGGTCCGCCCGGTCTCGACGGTGGTCCGTCGGGCCCGTCGAGGACGGCCCAACCCGGCCTGCTCGACTAGCTCCATACCTGGCCGCCGTCCCGCACCTCCGTGGGCACCTTGCGGCTCGTACCGGTCCGCATGGAGCGCGATCTGCGGTTGATCACCGCCTGGATGAACGATCCGGCTGTGGCCGCCTTCTGGGAACTGTCCGGACCCGAGGAGGTCACCGCGGTGCATCTGCGCAAGCAACTGGAAGGTGACGGGCGCAGCGTTCCCTGCCTGGGTGTCCTCGACGGCGTCCCCATGAGCTACTGGGAGATCTACCGCGCCGATCTCGACCCGATCGCCCGGTACTGTCAGGCCCGGCCCCACGACACTGGACTGCACCTGCTGATCGGCGGCGTACCGGACCGTGGCCGCGGCGTCGGCACCGCCCTGCTTCGTGCCGTCGCCGATCTCATCCTCGACCAACGGCCCAGCTGCGCCCGGGTGGTGGCCGAGCCGGACGTGCGAAACGTCGCATCCGTCGCGGCTTTTCTGAGCGCCGGCTTCCGCCTGTCCGCCGAGGTGGAACTGCCGGAGAAACGCGCGGCCCTCATGGTCCGCGACCGGGAGCTGCGGGAGGTGCTCTGAGGGCTCCGGCCTGTGGGCCCCGGTCCTGGGCCGGGTCCTTGTCCTGGTCGCGGCCGACCTGCCCCGCACGACGCCCGGTCCCACGCTCCACGTTCTCGCTGCTCCAGTGCCCCCGTCCCCGAGCAAAGGAGATGCACAGTGCACCTGCCGACGACCGCTGACGACGGCCACGAAGGCCACCACGACCCCTGCGGCTCCACCCCGCTGCACACTCCGTACGGACTCGACCCGGACAGCTGGCGCCGGGCCGCACGCCGGCTCCTGGTGAAGATGATCAGCGAGTTCGCGTACGAGGAGGTCATCCACCCCGAGCCGGACACCGGGCCCGCACCAGGCCGCGACAGCAGTTCCACGGGCACAAGCACTCCGGACGCGGCTCGCCCCTACCGTCTCCGCGTCAGCGACGACTTCACCCTCCGCTTCCGCGCCCGCCGCGGCGCCTACGGGCACTGGAGCATCGACCCCGCATCCCTCACCCCCGCGGACGCCGATCCCTTCACCTTCCTCGCCCAGGCCCACGAGTCCCTGCTCGGACTGACCGGCGACACCACCGGCCACCTCATCCGCGAACTGACCGCCACCCTCACCGCAGACGTCCAGCTGAGCGCCCGCGAACTCACCGCCGAACGCCTCGCCGACCTCGGCTACGCGGAGCTGGAAGGCCACCAGAAGGGCCACCCCTGGCTCGTGGCGAACAAGGGCCGGCTGGGCTTCTCCGCCTCCGACGCCGCCCGTTGGGCACCTGAGGCGCGCCGCGCACAGTGCCTGCCCTGGATCGCCGTACGAGCGGGGCTGGCCTCGTACCGCGGTGTCCCCGCCCTCGCCGAACCCCACCGCCTCTACGCACGAGAACTCAGCCCGGAAACGCTCCGCGAGTTCCGGCACACCCTGCGCCAGCGCGGACTGCCCTCGGAGGACTACCTCTTCCTCCCCGTCCACCCATGGCAGTGGGACGAGACGATCGCCCCGCTCTTCGCGGGGTCCCTCGCGGCCGGCGACATCGTCCCGCTCCCCGCGGACGGCGATCTGCGACTGCCCCAGCAGTCCATCCGCACCTTCCTCAACACCAGCCGCCCCGAACGGCATACGGTCAAACTCCCGCTCTCGGTGCTCAACACCCTGGTCTGGCGAGGACTCCCCACCGAACGGACACTCGCGGCGCCCGCCGTCACCGGGTGGATCCACGGCCTGCGCGACGGCGACCCCTATCTGCGAGACGACTGCCGGGTGATCCTGCTCGGCGAGGTCGCTTCGGTCGCCGTCGCCCACCCCATGTACGACCGGCTGCCGCAAGTGCCGTACCAGTACCGCGAGTTGCTGGGCTGCATCTGGCGGGAACCGCTGGCCGGGCAACTGGAGTCCGGAGAGCGGGCGCGTACGCTCGCCTCCCTCATCCACACCGACGCCCGCGGACGCTCCCTCATCGCGGAACTGTCGGGACGCTCCGGCCTCAAACCCCGCGTGTGGCTGCGCCACCTCTTCGCCGCCCTGCTCCCTCCGCTTCTGCACTTCCTGTACCGCTACGGGACGGTCTTCTCGCCGCACGGCGAGAACGCCGTCGTGGTCTTCGACGAGGACGACGTGCCGGTGCGTCTGGCGGTCAAGGACTTCGTCGACGACGTCAATGTGAGCGCCGAACCCGTGCCCGAACTGGAGGGCATGCCCGAGGAGGTGAGCGAGGTACTGCTGCGCGAACCTCCTGGCTTCCTCACCCAGTTCATCCACTCGGGCCTCCTCGTCGGCGTGTTCCGCTATCTGGCACCTCTGTGCGAGGAGCAACTGCAGGTACCGCAAAGAGAGTTCTGGTCACTCGTACGGGCGGAGATCGAGCGCTATCACGCCCGCTTCCCAGAGCTGAAGGACCGCTTCAGCACCTTCGACCTGCTCACCCCGCGTATCGACCGCCTCTGCCTGAACCGCAACCGGCTGCATCTGGACGGCTACCGCGACCGCCCCGAACGTCCGCACGCCGCCGTGCACGGCACGGTGGCCAACCCCCTTCACCCGGTGTGACCGGCGCGTTGTCACAGGCGCCACGTAGGGTGCGGTGTCTATGAGCAAGCCCGCCCTCACCGATCTCCTGCACGCTGCCGTCACCGCCGTCGGCGGCACGGAACGCCCTGGTCAGGTCGCCATGGCCGAGGCCGTCGCCGAGGCCGTCGACAGCGGCAACCACCTGCTGATCCAGGCGGGCACCGGCACGGGGAAATCACTCGGATATCTGGTCCCGGCCCTGGCGCGCGGCGAGCATGTCGTCGTCGCCACGGCGACGCTCGCCCTGCAGCGCCAGCTCGTCGAGCGTGACCTGCCGCGCACGGTCGAGGCGCTGCAGCCGCAGCTGCGCCGCCGAGCCGAGTTCGCCATGCTCAAGGGCCGGTCCAACTACCTGTGTCTGCACCGCCTGCACGAGGGAGTTCCGCAGGAGGAGGAAGACGGCCTCTTCGACCCCTTCGAGAGCGCAGCACCCACCTCCCGCCTCGGCAAGGACCTGCTGCGCCTGCGCGACTGGTCGGACGAGACGGAGACCGGCGACAGGGACGATCTGCGGCCGGGCGTCTCGGACCGCGCCTGGTCGCAGGTGTCGGTCTCCGCGCGTGAGTGCCTCGGCGCCTCCAAGTGCGCGTACGGCGCGGAGTGTTTCGCCGAGTCTGCCCGGGAGCGTGCCAAGCTCGCCGAGGTCATCGTCACCAACCACGCGCTCCTCGCGATCGACGCCATCGAGGGCGCCTCGGTGCTGCCGCCGCACGACGTCCTGATCGTCGACGAGGCACATGAGCTGGTCTCGCGAGTGACAGGCGTGGCCACCGGTGAGCTGACACCGGGCGGCGTCAACCGCGCCGTGCGCCGCGCCGCCCGACTCGTCGACGAGAAGGCCGCCGACAGGCTCCAGACGGCAGCGGAGAGCTTCGAGCGGCTGATGGAACTGGCCCTTCCGGGGCGTCTGGAGGCAGTCCCGGAGGATCTGGGACACGCCCTCATGGCCCTCCGCGACGCCGCCCGCACCTGCGTCACCGCGCTCGGCAACACCCGCGACAAGTCCGTGCAGGACGAGGACGCGGTTCGCAAACAGGCCCTCGCGGCGATGGAGAACGTCCACGAGGTCGCCGAACGGGTCGTCGAAGGCTCCGAGTTCGACGTGATCTGGTACGAACGGCACGACCGCTATGGCGCCTCCCTGCGGGTCGCTCCGCTGTCCGTGGCGGGGCTGTTGCGCGAGAAGCTGTTCGCCGACCGCTCCGTCGTGCTCACCTCGGCGACGCTGAAGCTCGGAGGCGACTTCAACGGGGTGGGAGCCTCACTGGGCCTCGCCCCCGAGCGCGTACTGGAAGACGACTCACCGGGCGGCGACGGTGAGACGGCGCAGGAGGCCGCCCCGCAGTGGCGCGGCCTCGACGCCGGCTCGCCTTTCGACTACCGCAAGCAGGGCATCCTCTACGTCGCGGGCCACCTGGCACCGCCGGGACGTGAAGGGCCACGGCGGGACATGCTCGACGAGCTCGCCGATCTGGTGGGCGCGGCAGGCGGCCGTACACTCGGGCTCTTCTCCTCCATGCGCGCCGCCCAGGCCGCCGCAGAGGACCTGCGCGGGCGGCTCGACCTGCCCATCCTGCTGCAGGGCGAGGAGACGCTCGGCGAGCTGATCCGCCGCTTCGCCGAGGACCCCGCGACGTGCCTCTTCGGGACGCTCTCCCTGTGGCAGGGCGTCGATGTGCCCGGCGCGAACTGCCAGTTGGTCGTGATGGACCGCATTCCCTTCCCGCGTCCCGACGACCCCTTGATGAGCGCCCGGCAGAAAGCAGTCGAGGACCACGGCGGCAACGGCTTCATGGCGGTCGCCGCCACACACGCGGCTCTGCTGATGGCGCAGGGGTCGGGGCGGCTCGTACGGGCGTCGGGGGACCGGGGCGTGGTCGCCGTGCTCGATCCGCGACTGGAGCGGGCACGCTACGGCGGCTTCCTGAGGGCCTCGATGCCGGACTTCTGGTACACGACGGATGGCAGTCAGGTGCGGCGCTCGCTCGCCTCCATCGACGCCGCGGCGAAGGGGGCCGGAGCAGAGGTCAAGCCGTAGCAGCACGGCGTCCAGAGGCTGATCCGGGTCGCGGGGCAGCGGCCCGGGGGTGGCCAGGAGGTAGCCCGGCACACACAGCGGAGCCGCCGGTTCCGGCGCAGTGGAACCGACGGCTCATGACCCGCGAGGGGGGCGGGCGCGGGTCACACCCTGCGCAGCACCGCGACGACCTTGCCGAGGATGGTCGCGTCGTCACCAGGGATCGGCTGGTAGGAGGCATTGTGCGGCAGCAGCCACACATGGCCGTCCTCGCGCTTGAAGCGCTTGACGGTCGCCTCGCCGTCCAGCATGGCCGCGACGATGTCTCCGTTCTCGGCCACGGGCTGGCGGCGCACGGTCACCCAGTCACCGTCACAGATCGCTGCCTCGATCATCGAGTCGCCGACGACCTTCAGCACGAACAGCTCGCCGTCACCGACCAGTTGACGCGGAAGCGGAAAGACGTCCTCGACCGACTCCTCGGCGAGGATCGGACCGCCGGCGGCGATGCGGCCGATGAGCGGGACGTACGAAGCGGAAGGCTTGCCCGCGGTGTCGGTGGCCGCCTGAGTGCTGGGCGTGTCCGAGCCGCGGACCTCGTAGGCGCGCGGGCGGTGCGGGTCGCGCCGGAGGAACCCCTTGCGCTCCAGAGCCATCAGCTGATGGGCGACGGAGGAGGTGCTGGAAAGCCCGACGGCCTGCCCGATCTCACGCATGGACGGTGGGTAGCCACGCCGTTGCACAGAGTCGCGAATCACCTCGATCACCCGGCGCTGCCGATCGGTGAGCCCCGAACTGTCCGCACGGATTCCCGGAGGTCGGCCGGGCAGCGAGCGCTTGGCTTGCTGATCGTCCGGTGCCTCGGCACTCGCGGCCTCATTCAGTGGCTGAATGTGGTCGAGCGACTGCGCGGAACGGTTCTGGGAGGTGATGGTGGCACTGTCTGCGGTGGTGGTCACGTCGGCCCCTCTCGAGCGGTTCTCCCTAGTGACACAACGGTAGTTGGTTTCGAAAGGTTGCGCCAAACACACGTTCGAGTGAAAAATTCTCGGTTCTTCTGACCGATCGGTGCCGAGGGTGTAAAGCCCGCTGCTGCCGGCCGCCCGTGACGACCGCCGGCGGCCACCGCCGGTGGCGGCTCCCCGAGTCTCGCAGCTGCGGCCCCGCTGCGTCCCCGGTGCCTCTTCTCGCGTAGTGTCTTGACCGCCGCGCAGTGCGACACGCATCGCGTGTATCTGACGCACCAGCACCAGATCTAGTGGTTAGATTGGCGCGCGCCACCCACAAGTTGTGGTCCCGGGGGATCTCATCGACCGCTCGTCGCTTATGCTTGTGGCAACTTCGCGGATGCTCGCAGCGTCCGCCGAGGGCGTACCAGTCATGCACGAGGCGGCCTTTCACGGGCTCAAGGAGGGTGGGGAAAATGCACTGTCCCTTCTGCCGACATCCCGACAGCCGCGTGGTCGACAGCCGTACGGCCGACGACGGCACCGCGATCCGGCGGCGCCGTCAGTGCCCGGACTGTTCCCGCCGTTTCACCACGGTGGAGAGCGCGTCGCTGATGGTGATCAAGCGCAGCGGCGTCACCGAGCCCTTCAGCCGGGACAAGGTGATCGCCGGTGTGCGCAAGGCGTGCCAGGGCCGCCCGGTCACCGAGGACGCCCTCGCCCAGCTCGGACAGCAGGTGGAGGAGGCTGTGCGGGCCACCGGCAGCGCCGAACTGTCCGCGCATGACGTCGGCCTGGCGATACTCGGCCCGCTCCAGGACCTCGATCTTGTGGCCTATCTGCGCTTCGCCTCCGTCTATCGCGCCTTCGAGTCCCTGGAGGACTTCGAGAACGCCGTGGAGGAGCTGCGCGAAGCCCGTAAGAGCGCCGGGACGAGCACGCAAGACGCGGGCGGCAGGACCGGTGGGGGAAGTGGGGCGGACGGCGCGGGTGAGAGCCCCGGAGCGCCGGTTCCGGTGCGCGCTGCCGACTGAGCGGCGGCCCGTCGAGACCTTTGGACCCAGCCGGGTGCGCGACGTGCACCGGCTGTCAGACAAGACATCGTGCCCCGGGAAGATTCGGGGTACATCGGGGCGTTATGCCCGGTACAGGGAGGCGGAATGACAGAGACGACGAGCGGCCCGGCACGCGGCTCCC
>DATMEI010000228.1:0-2784 GCA_035556995.1 Streptomyces sp. | reverse complement strand
CGACCCGGCTGGTCGCCGTCGGTTCGCTCGCCGAACTGTCGGAGCTGACCGGCCGCGACCTCGCCGACCTCGACCCGCACCGGCCGTTCATCGACGACGTCACCTTCACCCTTCTAGGCGAGGAGGGCACCTTCCGTCGCGTCCGCCAGGTCATCGACGCCTGGTACGACTCGGGCTCCATGCCGTTCGCCCAGTGGGGCGCACCGCACCGGAACAAGGCGGAGTTCGAGGCGGCGTACCCGGCACAGTTCATCTGCGAGGCCATCGACCAGACCCGCGGCTGGTTCTACACGCTCATGGCCGTGGGCACCCTGGTCTTCGACAAGTCCTCCTACGAGAACGTCGTCTGCCTCGGCCACATCCTCGCCGAGGACGGCCGCAAGATGTCCAAGCACCTCGGCAACATCCTCCAGCCGATCCCGCTCATGGACCAGCACGGCGCCGACGCCGTCCGCTGGTTCATGGCGGCCGGCGGCTCCCCCTGGGCGGCCCGCCGAGTCGGCCACGGCACCATCCAGGAGGTCGTCCGCAAGACCCTCCTCACGTACTGGAACACGGTCGCCTTCCAGGCCCTGTACGCCCGTACGTCCGCCTGGAATGCCACGGTGTTCCAGAACGTGAGCAGGGTCTTGCGGACGACCTCCTGGATGGTGCCGTGTCCGACTCGCCGCGCTGCCCAGGGCGAGCCGCCGGCGGCCATGAACCAGCGCACCGCGTCCGCGCCGTGCTGATCCATCAGCTGGATCGGCTCCAGGATGTTGCCCAGGTGCTTGGACATCTTCCGGCCGTCCTCGGCGAGGATGTGACCGAGGCAGACGACGTTCTCGTACGAGGACTTCTCGAAGACGAGCGTGCCGACCGCCATCAGCGTGTAGAACCAGCCGCGGGTCTGGTCGATCGCCTCGGAGATGAACTGCGCCGGATAGCGCTTCTCGAACAACTCCTTGTTCTTGTACGGGTATCCCCACTGCGCGAAGGGCATCGAGCCGGAGTCGTACCAGGCGTCGATGACTTCGGGGACGCGCACCGACTCCAGGGAGCAGCCTTCGGCCGGGCAGCCGAAGGTGACCTCGTCGATGTACGGGCGGTGCGGATCCAGAGCGGACTGGTCGCGGCCGGTCAGTTTCGTCAGCTCCGCCAGGGAGCCGACGCATGTCAAGTGCCCTTCCTCACAACGCCAGATGGGCAGCGGCGTGCCCCAGTAGCGGTTACGGCTCAGCGCCCAGTCGACGTTGTTGTCGAGCCAGTCGCCGTAGCGGCCGTGCTTGACCGAGTCCGGGAACCAGTTCGTGCGCTCGTTCTCCTGGAGCAGCGCGTCCTTGATCTGGGTGGTGCGGATGTACCACGACGGCTGCGCGTAGTAGAGCAGCGCGGTGTGGCAGCGCCAGCAGTGCGGATAGCTGTGCTCGTACGGCAGGTGCCGCAGCAGCAGGTTGCGTGCGTCGAGATCGGCGACCAGGGCCTCGTCGGCCTTCTTGAAGAACTGCCCCCCGACCAGGTGCAGTCCGGCCTCGAAGGTGCCGTCGGGACGGACCGGGTTGACCACCGGCAGCCCGTACGCGCGGCAGGTGCGCATGTCGTCCTCACCGAAGGCGGGCGACTGGTGGACCAGGCCGGTGCCGTCCTCAGTGGTGACGTAGTCCGCGTTGACGATGAAGTGCGCGTTCTCCATCTCCACGAGGTTGAACGGCCGTTCGTAGGTCCAGCGCTCCATCTCGGCGCCGGTGAAGCGCTGTCCGGTCGCCTCCCAGCCTTCGCCGAGAGCCTTCTCCAGCAGTGGTTCGGCGACGACGACCTTCTCCAAGCCGTCCGTCGCGACGACGTAGTCGACCTCGGGATGGGCGGCCACCGCGGTGTTGGAGACCAGGGTCCAGGGGGTGGTCGTCCACACCAGAAGTGCCGCCTCGCCGGCGAGGGGGCCGGAAGTCAGCGGGAAGCGCACGTAGACCGACGGGTCGACAACTGTCTCGTATCCCTGGGCCAGTTCGTGGTCGGACAGGCCTGTGCCGCAGCGTGGACACCAAGGAGCCACGCGGTGGTCCTGGACCAGCAGGCCCTTCTCGTAGATCTGCTTCAGAGACCACCAGACCGACTGCACGTACTCCGGGTTCATGGTCCGGTAGGCGTCGTCCATGTCGACCCAGTAGCCCATGCGGGTCGTCAGTTCGGCGAAGGCGTCGGTGTGCCGGGTGACGGACTCGCGGCAGCGGGCGTTGAACTCCGCGATGCCGTAATTCTCGATGTCCTGCTTGCCATTGAAGCCCAGCTCACGCTCGACTGCCAGCTCGACGGGCAGCCCGTGGCAGTCCCAGCCGGCCTTGCGCGCCACGTGATAGCCGCGCATCGTGCGGAAGCGCGGGAAGACGTCCTTGAAGACGCGGGCCTCGATGTGGTGGGCGCCGGGCATGCCGTTGGCGGTCGGCGGCCCCTCGTAGAAGACCCACTCGGGGCGGCCCTCGGACTGCTCGAGGGTACGGGCGAAGACCTTGTTGTCCCGCCAGAATTCGAGCACGGCATGCTCAAGGGCGGGCAGGTCGACCTGGGCTGGCACCTGGCGGTACTGCGGCATCGGGACTTCCTCCGGCGGACATCTGAAGCTTCCGTCGGAGGGACGAGGACGCCTGCCTGAACGGCGGCGGACCCGCGGTACCACCCTCCTTGGCAGCAGGCGGTGCCCACTGCCCCCTCATTGAGGCCGCGCAGCCGGGTCTACTCGCACCGGCAACTCGGTGCTTTCTTCCGGCGGCTCCGGGGTGATCTTCACGTCGCGCTCGCCCCCGGGCT
>DATMEI010000227.1:0-7462 GCA_035556995.1 Streptomyces sp. | reverse complement strand
AGGCAGCGCAGTTGCCCACGCCGGCGATGGCTACACGAACCGAACCCATTCCGGTTGCTCCCTGTGTGTGATCGGTGAGACCGCGTTCGTACGCGGCCTCATGTGGTGTCCTCGGACGGATCCGGCGGGGTGCCACCCCTGAGCCGGGGCCGGCCACCCGCGTCCCCTGAAGTGCTCGGCAGGGGGCCGGGATCGGTGTCCTCTCCCTGTCCGCGCACGCTCAGCCCGCTCCGCTCGCTCTCTATGAGCTCGTTGAGCCAGCGGACTTCGCGCTCCACGGACTCCAGTCCGTGCCGCTGCAGTTCGAGGGTGTACTCGTCGAGCCGTTCCCGCGTACGGGCCAGGGAGGCGCGCATCTTCGCCAGCCGCTCCTCCAGGCGGCTGCGTCGCCCTTCCAGCACACGCATCCGCACATCGCGCGACGTCTGCCCGAAAAAGGCGAAACGGACACCGAAGTGTTCGTCTTCCCACGCGTCCGGCCCGGTCTGTGAAAGAAGTTCCTCGAAGTGTTCTCTTCCTTCGGCCGTCAGCCCGTAGACGATTTTCGCCCGGCGTCCGGCCAATGAGGCGGCGAGCGCCTCGCGCTCGTGGTCCTCGGGCGGGTGGCTCTGCTCCTCGCTCAACCACCCGCGCTGCAGAAGAGTCTTCAGGCAGGGATAGAGCGATCCGTAGCTGAAGGCGCGGAAGACACCCAGCGAGGTGTTGAGCCGCTTTCGCAGCTCATAGCCGTGCATGGGCGATTCACGGAGCAGGCCCAGTACGGCGAACTCGAGGATGCCGGCGCGTCTGCTCATGCTTCACCGCCCCCTCCGACGATCCCCGGCCGACAACTGCCCTGCGGCGTGACCTATGTCGCGCTGATGTATCGGCTCGATACATCAGAACGATAGAGCGAGAGGGGTCCGAGCAACAAGAGGGATGGGGGTGAAGGGACTCACATCTCCGATTCGTGGCAGGGAACTTGTGATGATTGTGATGAATGCTGGCTAGGGGACGTTTTGGAGCTGCGTAGTCTGTGCGCGTGCAGACCACCACCGGGAACCAAACGACGCCCGAGCGCGTCCTCGTCCTGGGTGCAGTGCGACCGGCCGACGGACAGTCGGCGGGACGTGCTCGGGGGGACCAGACGTCAACTGCCGCCTTCAGGCGAGATCGCCTGCCCGAGGAGTAGCTGTTCCATGAGCGAGCATCGTCGAAAGTCGCCACAGGGGCGCGGTCGGCGCGCAGCGCAGCCGCCGCCGCCTTCATCCGGCAGCGGCCGCCGTTCTACGCCGCCGCCGCCGCAGAGGGGCGCTTCCAGCTCGTACGGCGCCCAGGGCGCCGAGAACCGTAGAGCAGCGCCGCGCGGGGGTGGCGGCGGGCGCCGCCGGGCATCCAACTCCCCGGCAGGAGCTGCGGGCGCCGGAGCGGGCGCCGCAGCAGGCGCCGGTATGGGAATCTCCGGCATCGGCGGGGGAGGACGGCGCGGCGGAGGTGCCGGCCCGGGTGGCGGCATGCCGCCCGGCAGAGGCGGTGGCCGTGGGCGTTATCAACCGCCGCCCAGAAAGCGGTTCATCGACTACCCGCGCTGGAACAAGTCCGGGGTGGGCCGCTGGGTGCCGTCCTGGAAGCTGGTGCTGGGGTCCTTCGCGGGTTTCCTCGGGGCGATCATCGGTCTCTCCGGCATAGCGCTTGCGATGGTCGACGTACCTGACCAGAACAAGGCGACCCAGCAGCAGAAGAACGTCTACTACTGGGCTGACGGCAGCCAGATGGTGGTCGCCGGCGGCGGCGCCCAGAACCGTCAGATCGTGCCCCTCGCCCAGATCCCCGAGTCGATGCAGGACGCGGTGATCGCGGCCGAGAACGAGACGTTCTACGAGGACTCGGGCGTCGACCCGATCGGCATCGTCCGTGCCGTCGGACGGATGGCGATGGGCGGTGACACGCAGTCCGGCTCGACGATCACCCAGCAGTACGTGAAGAACACCTACCTCGACCAGTCGCAGACCATCACGCGTAAGGCCAAGGAGCTGTTCATCTCCATCAAGGTGGGTGCGACGGAGAAGAAGCCGGACATCCTCGAGGGATATCTGAACACCGGCTACTACGGGCGTGGCGCGTACGGCATCCAGGCAGCGGCGCAGGCGTACTTCCGCAAGGACTCCAAGGAACTGCGGGCGGACGAGGCCGCGTTCCTCTCCGCGACGCTCAACGGCCCGAACCTCTACGACCCCGCCGGCGGAATCGGCGCCGCGGCCACGCAGGAGAAGAACCTCGCCCGCGCAGAGGCACGTTGGAAGTGGACGCTGGACCGAGAGGTCCAGACCGGCAGGATGAGCAAGTCGGAACGGGCCAAGTACAAGGATTTCCCGATGCCGGAGCAGCCGAAGAAGTCGACCGAACTCAAGGGCCAGAAGGGCTACATGGTCGACGTCGCCAACAACTACGTCACGGCGAACAGCAAGACCATCGACGACCGCCGGCTCAAGCAGGGCGGACTGCGCATCCACACCACCTTCGACAAGAAGAAGATGGCTCAGATGTCCGCCGCGGTGAAGAAGGTGCGCAAGGCCAACCTCCGCCCCGAGGACCGGGACGTCGACAAGTACGTCCAGTTCGGCGGGGCTTCGGTGAAGCCCGAGGACGGCGCGATCGTCGCCATGTACGGCGGTGAGGACGCCACCACGCACTTCACCAACAACGCCGACTACACGGGTGTTCAGGTCGGCTCCACCTTCAAGCCGTTCGTCCTCGCAGCCGCGATGCGCGACGGCGTACGGGACTCCGGGGGCCCGAAGGTGCAGGGCGCCGACGCACGTACGCCGGTCTCGCCCAAGAGCGTCTACAACGGCGACAACAAGATCAAGCTGCGCAACTTCGACGGCAGCATCTGGCGCGACAAGGAAGGCAAGGAGTGGCGCCAGCGCAACGACGGCAACGAGAGCCGCGGCAGGATCGACCTTCGCGAGGCGATGCAGTACTCGGTCAACACCCCCTACATCCAGCTCGGTATGGACGTGGGCATCGACAAGGTGAAGGACGCGGCGCTCAAGTCCGGCCTGAACGAGGACAGCCTGGCGCGTACGACGCCCACCTTCTCCCTGGGCACTTCGGCGCCCAGCGCCATCCGTATGGCCAACGCCTACGGGACCTTCGCCAGCAGCGGCATGGCGTCCGAGCCCTACTCGGTGACGAAGGTGGAGGAGGACGGCGAGAGCGTCTACTCCCACCAGAAGCAGGTCAAGAGCGCTTTCGAAGCCAAGGTCGCCGACAACGTCACCAACGTGCTGGAGACGGTGGTGCAGAAGGGCACCGGCTCGACGGCGAAGCAGCTCGGCCGTCCGGCGGCGGGCAAGACGGGTACGACGGACGACAACAAGTCGGCCTGGTTCTCCGGCTATACGCCGCAGCTGTCGACGACTATCGGCATGTGGCGGGTCAACGACAAGGCCAAGGTGCAGAAGTTCCAGAAGATGTACGGCGTGGGCGGTCAGGACTCCATTCACGGTGCGTCCTTCCCCGCCGAGATCTGGACGAAGTACATGACGGGCGCGCTCAAGGGCAAGTACGCCCAGCCGTTCCCCACGCCGGACCCCATCGGCGGCAAGGTCTTCGGGCCGGGCGCCAGCCCATCTCCCACGCCCACGCCGAGCGACACCCCCTCGGGCCCGTCGCAGTCGCCGTCGGAGACTCCGTCGGGGACGGTGTCGCCCTCGCCGTCCAACACGTGTGACAACCCGTTCGTGTGCAACGACCAGGGTCAGACCAACGGCGGCAACGACCAGGGTCAGACGGACGGCGGCAACACCGGCGGCGATACCGGCGGGGACACCGGCGGGGACACCGGTGGCGATACCGGCGGCGGAGGTGACCAGGGCGGCCTCTTCGGCGGACCGACAGGCCGCACGAGGGAGTAGCAGCCCGCCTGCGCGGGCCCGTCCCACCGCACACCGAGGCGCACGCCGAGGCGCTCAGCAGCCCCGTCACGGGTCACACCGTGACGGGGCTGCTGCCGTACGGGGCCGTACGGCAGGATGTGCCCATGACGCGTGCGTACCTGCCGGACCGGAACACCACTCCCGTACATCCGACCGAGCAGGACGAGGTCGCCGCGGCCGGCAGCGAACTGATCGGCGGGCCGGTGGGGCGGCGGGCGGCGCGGGGCCCGAGCGGCTGGTGGACACCGGTGAAGGTGGTGGCGCTGCTCGGGCTGGGCATGTTCGTGCTGGGCATGCTGCAGAAGCTGCCCTGCTACAACGGCGCCTGGTTCTCGGGCCAGACCAGCCAATACGTACATGCGTGCTATTCCGATATCCCCCATCTCTTCGCCGGGCGGGGCTTCGCCGACGGCCTCGTGCCGTACTTCGACCGCATCCCCGACAAGGTCTCCGGCGGCATGGCCTACCTCGAATACCCGGTGCTGACAGGCGCGTTCATGCAGCTCGCCGCCTGGATCACACCTGGCGGCGACCTCCAGCACCGCGAGCAGCTCTACTGGATGATCAACGCGGGGATGCTGATGGCCTGCGCCGCCGTCCTCGTCGTCTGCGCCGCCCGTACGCAGCGCCGCCGCCCCTGGGACGGCCTCTTCGTCGCCCTCGCACCCGCGCTCGCGCTGACAGCCACCGTCAACTGGGACCTGCTGGCCGTCGCACTGACAGCCGTAGCAACACTGATGTGGTCCCGCAGCCGCCCGCTCGCCGCCGGCGTACTGATCGGACTGGCCACCGCGGCCAAGCTCTACCCGGTGCTGCTGCTGGGCCCTCTGCTGGTGCTGTGCTGGCGGGCCGGACGCTGGCGGGAGTACGGGTCGGCGCTGGGCGGTGCCGCCCTGGCCTGGCTGTGCGTGAATCTGCCGGTGATGCTGCTGGCGCCGCAGGGCTGGTCGAAGTTCTACAGCTTCAGCCAGGAGCGCCCCGTCGACTTCGGTTCGGTCTGGCTGATCATCTCCCAGCGCTCCGGCAGTCCACTCGCGGACGCCAACGTCTACGCGATGGTGCTGATGGGTCTCGGTTGCGCCGGCATCGCTGCACTGGCGCTGTGGGCACCCCGCCGGCCCCGACTGGCTCAGCTGTCCTTGCTGGTGGTCGCGCTCTTCGTCCTCACGAACAAGGTCTACTCCCCGCAGTACGTGCTGTGGCTCATCCCGCTGGCCGCCCTGGCCCGCCCCAAGTGGCGGGACTTCCTGATCTGGCAGGCCTGCGAGGTCGTGTACTTCCTCGGCATCTGGCTCTACCTCGCTTACACCGGCAGCGGCGACAAACACCAGGGACTGCCCACCGAGGGCTACCAGTTGGTCATCCTCGTGCATCTGCTCGGCACGCTCTACCTGTGCGGTGTGGTGGTGCGGGACGTACTGCTGCCGGAGCGGGACGTCGTCCGCAGAGACGGCTCGGACGACCCGGCGGGCGGCGTCCTGGACGGGGCCCCGGACGTCTTCGTGCGGGGCAGGCGTGTGGCGCAGCACGAGGGTTCTGTCGCGTTCGAGGCCCCGCAGGTGCACTGGGGCACCCCGCCTCACGGCACGCGCATCAGCTGAGGAGCCCTGCGGGCACCGCACAGCGGGTCTCCAGCTGTTGCATGTTCAACCGTTCTGCAACCGGCCACGGCCGATGTTTCACGTGAAACGCGTGCACCCGGTAGCTGCCCCCGGGACCGGCTGCCGGTCCCCTGCGTACCCCAGACATCGTCCTCGCGTCCCCGACTCCCGGGGCTGCTCCGGACTTTGACGTCCGGACGCGCCCCCCGAACCAGTGTGTGAAGCTGGGAGCCATGAGCGTCGTCGGTGATCTCCGCACCCTGCTGCACTTCCCCGACTTCCGTCGACTGCTCACGGTGCGCCTGCTCTCCCAACTCGCCGACGGCGTCTATCAGGTCGCGCTCGCCGCCTACGTCGTCTTCTCCCCTGAGAAGGAGACATCACCGGCCGCGATCGCCTCCGCGATGGCCGTACTGCTGCTCCCGTACTCACTGCTCGGCCCGTTCGCGGGCGTACTGCTGGACCGGTGGCGCAGGAGGCAGGTCCTGCTCTACGGGAACCTCCTGCGCGCCGTACTGGCCGCGGGCACCGCAGCGCTCGTACTGACCGCCGTGCCGGAGTGGCTGTTCTACCTCTCCGCTCTCTCGGTCACAGCGGTCAACCGCTTCATCCTCGCGGGGCTCTCCGCGGCGCTGCCCCGCGTGGTCGACGACGAGCGCCTCGTGATGGCCAATTCCCTTTCACCGACGGCCGGGACGCTCGCCGCCACCGCGGGCGGGGGCCTCGCCTTCGCCGTGCGCCTCACCATCCCCGAAGGAGGCCGCGGAGCGGACGCACTGGTCGTCGCTGTCGGCTCTGTGATCTATCTGCTGGCGGGAATCGCCGCACTGCGGATGGGCAAGGAGCGTCTGGGCCCCGGCGCCGCGTACGAACAGCTCCGGCTGCGGACGGCGCTGGCGAGTACGGCACGCGGGCTCGTCGCCGGACTGCGGCATCTGCGCGAGCGGCCCGAGGCCTCCTACGCGCTCACCGCCATGACGCTGATGCGGTTCTGCTACGGCGCCCTGACGGTCATGGTGCTGATGCTGTGCCGGTACGCCTTCGAGGACGGCGGAGATGTGGGCGACGCCGTCAAGGCCGTGGATGTAGGAGCAGGGCTGAAGCTCCTCGGCCTCGCTGTGGCCGCCTCCGGGCTCGGCTTCTTCGCAGCCGCTGTGATCACCCCGTGGGGCGTCGCACGCTCGGGCCGGTTCGGCTGGCTGGCACTGTGCGCCGCGGCGGCAGCAGTACTGGAACCCGCACTCGGGCTGAGCTTCACGCCGGTGCCCATCCTGTTCGCGGCCTTCGTCCTGGGACTCGTCACCCAGTGCTCGAAGATCACCGCCGACACCGCCGTCCAGTCCACAGTCGACGACGCCTACAGGGGGCGGGTCTTCTCCCTCTACGACATGCTCTTCAATGTCGCCTTCGTGGGCGCTGCCGGCGCGGCTGCTTTGATATTGCCGCCGGACGGGCGCTCTGCCGTTCTGGTCGTGGTGGTGGCGTTCCTGTACGCGGGCGTCGCCGCGCTCATGTTTCACGTGAAACGCTCGCAGCCCACCCGGCACGCCTCATCCGCCTCGACGCCGCCGTCGTCCCCCAACACGCCCTAGGCCCCCTGCGGCCCTAACTCTGCTCGGCCCACCACTCCTTGAGTGCGGCCACCGCCTCGGCGTGCCCCATCGGACCGTTCTCCAGGCGCAGCTCCAGCAGATGCTTGTACGCGCTGCCCACCACCGGGCCCGGTCCCACGCCGAGGACCTCCATGATGTCGTTGCCGTTCAGGTCGGGCCGGATGGAGTCCAGCTCCTCCTGCTCCTGGAGCCGCGCGATCCGCTCTTCCAGACCGTCGTACGCACGCGCCAGCGCGTCCGCCTTCCGCTTGTTCCGGGTGGTGCAGTCCGAACGCGTCAGCTGATGCAGCCTCGGCAGCAGCGGCCCGGCATCGCGTACGTAGCGGCG
>DATMEI010000226.1:0-3510 GCA_035556995.1 Streptomyces sp. | reverse complement strand
CGGATCCGTATCCGGGGCGGCAACGACATCGCTCACACGCGCCGCCCCGCCGTTCAACGACCCTTCGCTCACGGCCTGTTGAAGCACCTGAGCAGTCACCGGGCCGGCGGCGCTCGCCGTCAGCGCCCTCGGCCCGTCCGGGGTGGCGACGAGTGCGCCGTAGACCTCTCGCTGCTCGATGGCGTCGCGGGCGGCTTCCTCGTCGCCGTAGCGGTGGATCTCGAAGGCGCCGGGGTCGTGCTGGTTGAGCTTCTGCTCCACAGGGGCGGTGGCGGCCGGCGGGCCGACGAGCCCGACGGGCAGTTCGCGCGGTGCGGTACGCGCCGCCGGCCAGGCGAAGGCCCACAGCGCGAGGGCGACGATCACGGGAGGCAGGAGGAGAAGAGCGATGAGCCGGCGGGCGGGCGGCATCGGGGAGCGCGGGGGTGAGGAAGCGGGCATTGCGGTGCTCCCGATCTAAAGAGAAGGATCGTTCGTTTTGAACCGCACCCACCGTCCCGCCGCCGGGTCCGGTTGTCAAGAATGAATGTTCGTTTTAATCTTCGGGCATGGCCCGCGTATCCCAGGAGCACCTCGACGCCCGCCGCCGTCAGATCCTTGACGGCGCCCGCCGCTGCTTCACGCGGAACGGCTTCCACGCCACGTCCATGCAGGACGTCCTCAAGGAGGCGGGCCTGTCCGCCGGGGCGGTCTACCGGTACTTCCGCAGCAAGGAAGAGATCGTCGCAGCCGTGGCGGCCGAGACGCTGGCAAGCGTGCGCGAGTCCTACGCGGCCGTCGCCGCCGCGGACCCGCCGCCCACGCCCGACGAGCTGTTCGGCTCGGTCCTGGGCGCGCTGCGGAAGTTCCTGGGGGAGCCCGCCGACCAGCGGGCCCTGCCGCAACTGCTGTTGCAGGTGTGGGGGGAGACGCTGCGCAATCCCGAGCTCGCGCGTGTGCTCGCCGACGGGTATCAGGGGCTGCTCGCGGAGTGGGTGCGGCTCGTCGAGGAATACCAGGCACGCGGCTGGATGGACCCCGAGGCCGACGTCGAGCATCTGGCGCGCACGCTCATCGGCACGGTCCAGGGCTACTTCGTGCAGCAGGCGCTCTTCGGCGGTATGGAACCGGCCGGATTCCAGGAAGGGCTGCGGGCCCTGGTGTCCATGCGCGTCCCGGCTGAGGACAGGCAGGACCCCACGGCACGTCAACGCCTCTGAAACCGGCCGGGTGACGTCCCGGCTCACGGTTCTCACACTGCTGGCGGGCCAGGCGCCGCTGGTCACCGCCGTTGCCCCCAATGCCCTTCAGCTGAGGCGCTTGCCGGCCGCAGCCGGTAGATTCACGACTTGGTAAAGATCATCAGCGTTAGCTGTCCCTTCCCTGTCCCGGGGCGGAAGGATCCGCCACACAGGACCGTGATCTACGATCACCGCCGCCACCGGCGGCCAGCCACCCCAGGGGGAGCCCCCACGTGAACCGACGTAGAGCAAGCATCGGCGCCGCAGGCGCAGTTGCAGTCATAGCAGGCCTGATCGTGGTTCCGTCCGCACTCGCGGACGCGACCACCGACCAGGAGAAGAGCGGCAGCGCCGAGGCCCGGGGCGTCAACGCCGCCGCCGCCCGCGCCGCCAAGGCAGGCATCGACTGGAAGGCCTGTCCGAAGGACTGGGGCTTCGAGAAGCCCATCCAGTGCGGCTTCGTCACCGTCCCCGTCGACTACGCCAAGCCCGAAGGCCGCACCATCAAGATCGCCGTCAACCGTGCGAAGAGCACCGGAAGCAAGGGCGACCGCCAGGGTTCCCTGGTCTACAACCCGGGCGGACCGGGCGGGTCGGGCATGCGCTTCCCCGCGCGCATCACCGAGAAGAACCCGCTGTGGACCAAGACGGCCAAGGCATACGACTTCGTCGGCTTCGACCCCCGCGGCGTCGGCCACTCAGCCCCCATCTCCTGCATGGATCCACAGGAGTTCGTCAAGGCACCCAAGCAGGACCCGGTCCCCGACGACGAGGCGGACAAGACGGCACAGCGCAAGCTGGCCAAGGAGTACGCGGACGGCTGCAAGGAGCGCAGCGACGGCCTCCTCGCGCACATGACCACACCCAACACCGCGCGCGACCTGGACGTCATCAGGGCCGGTCTGGGTGACAAGAAGCTGAACTTCCTCGGTGTCTCCTACGGGACCTACCTCGGCTCCGTCTACGGCACGCTCTTCCCCACGCACGTGCGCCGCATGATCGTGGACAGCGTGGTCAACCCCTCCCGTGACCAGATCTGGTACCAGAACAACCTGGATCAGGACGTCGCCTTCCAGATGCGCTGGGAGGACTGGACGAAGTGGGTCGCCAAGCACGACGACACCTACGGAATCGGCGACACCGCGGCAAAGGTCGACAAGCAGTGGGAGAAGCTGCGCGCCGCCGCCAAGAAGGAGCCCGTCGGCGGCGTCGTCGGCCCGGCGGAACTTCTCGGCTTCTTCCAGAACGCCCCCTACTACGACCAGATGTGGGCCGAGGTCGCCGGTGTCTGGTCCGCGTACCTCAAGGGCGATGAGAAGGCTCTCGTCGAGGCCGCCGGCCCCGACATGTCAGACACCGCGGGCAACAAGGAGTCGGAGAACGGAAACGCCGTCTACACGGCCGTGGAGTGCACCGACGCCAAGTGGCCCACCAGCTGGAAGAAGTGGGACAAGGACAACACCAGGCTGCACGAGAAGTACCCCTTCCTCACCTGGTCCAACGCCTGGCTCAACCTGCCCTGCGCCACTTGGCCCGTCGAGCAGCAGGAGGCACTGGAGGTCCGCACCGGCAAGGGTCTGCCGCCGGTCCTCATCACTCAGGCCGAGCGTGACGCGGCCACCCCGTATGCGGGCGGAGTCGAGTTGCACAAGCGCCTCAAGGGTTCACGTCTGATCACCGAACGGGACGCGGGTTCGCACGGCATCACGAACGTCGAGAACTCCTGCATCAACAAGCGCGTCGACGCCTACCTCCTCAAGGGCACCGTCGGAGAGAAAGACGCGACCTGCGGGCCGCACACCGAGCCGGTGCCGGCAGCGGAGACGGGCAAGAGCAAAGCGGACACCAAGGCAGCCCAGCTGCCTGCCCATCCCTGATCGCACCACGTCACAGCGCAAAGGGGGGCGGCCGGAGGACCGGCCGCCCCCCTTTGCGTGCCTTCGCTCGCTTCGCTCCTGCCGGAACTGGAGTTGCCCCCGTCTCAGCTCTTTCTGCTGTCCTCACGCTTGCCGCGCGTACGGGCACGCTCGCGTTCCTTGGCCTGCTGGGCCTTCGCATCGGGCGCGTACAAGTCGACGTACTCCTGGCCCGACAGCTGAAGGATCTCGTGGATGATCTCGTCGGTGACGGCGCGCAGGATCGTACGTTCGCTCTCCAGCCCGGCGTAGCGTGAGAAGTCCAGCGGCTTGCCGAAGCGGATCGTCACACGGCCGAACCGCGGCATCTTCCGTCCCGGCGGCTGGAGTTCGAACGTCCCCACCATCGCGCAGGGAATCACCCTGACCCCGGC
>DATMEI010000225.1:0-11071 GCA_035556995.1 Streptomyces sp. | reverse complement strand
CCGGGTGCGTTCCGTGCTGGATCCGTAGGGCTCCAGAAGCCGCTCGTCCAGAGCCCGTGCGCGGTCGTCGGCCTCCTGGAGCACCCTCTCCCCCTCCTCGGTGAGATGGAGAAGCTTGCGGCGTCCGTCGTCCGCTGCCGTGGGGCGGACTATGAGCCCGCGTTTCTCCAGGCGCCGGGCGACGTCCGCCATCGTGGACGTATCCAGTGCGACTGCCGAGGCCATCGCGCTCTGGTCACGTCCGGGGGCGGCGTTCACCGCGGTCAGTACGGCGAACTGAGGGCCGGTCAGCGTGGGATCGACGCTGCGCAGCCATGCCGCGAGATACGCCTGGTAGAGACGGCGGACCTGATATCCGGGAGCTGCGAGCAGAGCGGCAGGGGGCGCGGCCGCACCCGATGACGGTGGGGTCTTGTCAGCCATGGAGCCCACTAAAGCATGGCCGTCGGGAGGCGTGCGCCGCGCATCCTGCCGCGGGCTGCTCAGCCGAGCTGGACACGCAGCGCGTCACGAAGGGCGTCGAGCGCGGCGTCCGGATTGTCCCAGAAGATCATGTGTCCGGCGTCCGGGACGGCGGTCAGCCGCGCCCCGAGATGGGTCCGCGCCGCCTCACGTACTCCCGCTTCGGTGACGACCGGGCTGTCCGCTCCGTAAAGCATCTCCGTGGGTCCGGGAACCGAGGGCCACCAGTCGAAGAAGTCCTCGGTCTCGAAGCTCCGGTGAGTCTCCGTCAGCGCCTTGCCGCCGCAGCTGGAGAGCCAGCGGGCGCGCAACTCCTGTTCGCGGCGCGGCCATCGGGGCCAGGCGCGGGCGACCTCGTCTGCGTCCGTGCCGCCTCGGGCCTGTTCGAGCTGTCCCAGGAAGGCGGGCAGTGTCGTCGGGTACGGGTCCCTTCCGGGTCCGCTCATGGGCGGGTCGACCAGTACGGTGCCGCGCAGCGCGACCTTGGCCCGTACGGCTGTGACCGCTGCGATACGGGCACCCATCGAGTGCCCGGCGAGCAGCGGACGGTCCAGACCGAGACCGGAGATCAGCGCCTCGGTGTCCTCGGCGTACGTCTCCAGGCCGTAGCTCTCCCCGTCGTCGGAGAAGCCCCGTCCCCTGATGTCGGGGACGACCGGGCGGACCAGGTCGGTCAGTTGCCGTGCGACGAAGTCCATGGTGACGGCGGGACTTGTGATGCCGGGCAGCAGCACCAGCGGTACGCGTCCGTCGTCGGGGCCGTAGTCGAGTGCGTGGAGCCTGAGTGAGCCTGAGCGCACCCAGCGGCTTGTGGCGGGGACGTCGGCGAGATCGGCGAGTGCGGGCTGGGTGATGAACCGGTCGGTCATGCGGGTTTCCGTTCCTCAAGTTCCTTTGTGGCGGCGGCAGTCAGCGGACCGGATGGGCGGGGAGTTCTCCCGCGGGAGGCTGTCCGGCGGGGCGTCCCTCGGCGGGCAGTCCGTCCAGATACGCGAGGGCGTCGGAGAGCGGGATGACGTCGCCGTACTTGGCCTGGATGTCGAACAGAGCGGCGTCGTGCGGCCCTTGGGCACGGTCGCCCGCACACTCGCGCGGCACCAGCACGGGGAAGCCGGACTGCACGGCGTCCACCGCGGTTGCCCGTACGCAGCCGCTCGTGGTGGCACCGCTGACCAGCGCCGTGTCGCAGCCGAGCCCCACCAGGGCCGATGCGAGGGAGGTGCCGAAGAACGCGGATGCGCCCTTCTTCACGACGAGATGGTCCTCCGGCAGCCGGGTCAGCCTCGGGTCGAGGGCCACTGCCTCGCTGCCTTCGACCAGGGCGCGCATGCCCGGGGCCTTGTCCAGCCAGGTGACCGAGTCTCCCCCGGCCTCCGCCGGTGTGTAGGCGATGGCCGTGTAGATCACCGGAACCCGGGCGGCGCGTGCAGCCTCCACCAGTGTTCCGGTCGCCTCCACCACCTTCGTCAGATCGGCGCCGGAGGGGTAGGAGTCCTCGGTGAATCCGCGGGTGAGGTCGACGACGAGGAGGGCGGGGCGGGTGCCGCGGCGCACCGCGGCGCCGAAACCGGCGCGCTCGTAGGTGCGGTCGGTCTCCGTCCCGTACCTGCTCAAGTGCCCCTCGTGGACGTACGGTTCCTCGCTCATCGGACGCTCCTCGTGCCGCAGCAGTGGCCTTTCTCGCGGGTCAGTACGCGGCCCAGCAGCCATCCCTCGAACAAGCCGAAGGCGAACGCACCCACCACGGGGGCGTACTTGGCGGCCTTGGCGACTGCGGGAGGCATGAGCATCGTCAGTCCGTTCAGCTCGGACTGCGGGGCGAAGGTGCCGGCGGGCGTGGACTGCCGTTGGCCCGGGTGCAGTTGAGCCGCCGCGGCGTCCGGCGCCACCGCGGCCCCGGGGCCGTCGGCGGGGGCGGTCTCCTTCTCCGCGCCCCGTCGTTCCTGCTCCAGCAGGCTGCCGAGGTTTCTTGCGAACTGCTGGAGGATCCTGTCCGATACGGCAGCCACCGCGCCCTTGCCGAACTGGGCGACCTTCCCACGGATGACGAGGTCTGTCGCCAGCCGCAGCTCCGCACCCTCGGGGGCCTCGGCCACCTCCAGAGCGACCTCCGCCTCGGCGTCACCGCTGCCGTGGGTGTCGGCGCCTCGCGCCTGCACCCGCAGCCGCCGCTTCTCGGCGTCGACCTCCAGGAACCGTACGGTCCCGGCGTAGGCAGCCGTGATGGGGCCGACCTTCACCTTCACCCTGCCTGCCCAGGCGTCGCCTTCCTTGCCCTCCAGGGTGGCGCCGGGCATGCAGGAGGCGACGCGTTCGACGTCGTTGACGAGCGCGAACACCTCATCCGGCGTCGCCGCTACCGTGACCGCGTTGTCGATCCGCATCGATCCTCCTCGCATGCCGCCCGGGGCGGCCCCGTCTCGCTGTTGCTCTCGTTCTGGTGCCCCGCGTCCTGGTGCCCCGTGTGCTCGGGCCCCGTGTGCTCGGGCCCGTTGCCCTCCAGTTGTGAGCGGAGAGCGGCCCTGCGGCGGGTCGCGCAGTCGTCGATCGCCTCGACGATGGTCTGGTAGCCGGTGCAGCGGCAGAGATTGGAGGCGACGACCTCCCGTATCTCCTCCTTCGACGCCTCGGGCCGCTCGGCCAGGAACCCCTCGGCGAGCATCAGGAAGCCGGGCGTGCAGAAGCCGCACTGCAGGCCGTGGTGTTCGGAGAACGCCTGCTGGAGGTCGCTGAGTTGCCGTCCGTCTGCCAACGACTCGACCGTACGGATCTCGCTGCCCTCGGCCTGCGCCGCGAACATCAGGCATGCCCGTACGGGCTGGCCGTCCAGCAGCACCGTGCAGGCGCCGCAGATGCCGTGCTCGCAGCCCACGTGGGTGCCGGTCAGCCGCAGGTCGTGGCGCAGGGCGTCGACAAGCGTGCGGCGGGGCTCGGTGAGCAACTCGTGGTGTTCACCGTTGACTTGGAGGCTGATGAGCTGCTGTTGCCGTGGCTGGTGGGTGGTGTCCGTCATGGTGTCTGCTCCAGGGCGCTGACCACCGTCTCCGGTGTGATGGGGGTGTCGTCCAGCTCCACACCTGTCGGCAGCAGCGCGTCGTTGACGGCGTTGAGCACCGCTCCGGGCGCCCCGATGGTGCCGCCCTCGCCGACCCCTTTCGCTCCGGTCTCGGTGAAGGCACAGGGCGTTTCGAGGTGGTGGATGGATATCTCCGGGATCTCCAGGGCGGTGGGGACCTTGTAGTCCATGAAGCTGACGGCGGAGGGTGCGCCGTGCTCGTCGTAGGTGACCTGCTCGAAGAGGGCTCCGGCGATGCCCTGGGCGATGCCGCCCCTGGTCTGCCCCTCGACCACCTGGGGGTTGATGGCCACTCCGCAGTCCTCGACGCAGACGTAGCGCAGGATCTCCACCTGCCCGGTGCCCTGGTGGAGTTCGACGACGACACCGTGTGTGGCGTTGGAGAAGGTTCCGTCGTTGAAGACGTCGAAGGTGGCGGTGGCGGTGAGCCCCGGCTCCACGTCCTTCGGGAGCAAGTGCGACTTGAGGTAGGCGATGTCGGCCAGTTCCTCGTACGGCACGGAGCTGCCGTCGGCGGGCCGTCGCACCGCTCCCTGGCCCAACTCCAGTTCCTCCGCGGGAACTTCGAGGACCGAGGCGGCGATGACCTTCAGCTTCTCGCCGAGCTTGCCCGCGGCCAGACGTATCGCGCTGCCGCCTATCGCTATGGAGCGGCTGGCGAAGGTGCCCCAGCCGTAGGTGATGCGGTCGGTGTCGCCCTGGTGAATGCGCACCTTGGCGATGTCCAGGCCGAGTTCGTCCGCCGCGATCTGCGCCATGGTCGTCTCGTGGCTCTGGCCGTGGCTCATGGTGCCGGTCGTGACCACCAGCGCACCGCTGGTGTCCATCCGTACCTCTGAGATGTCGAAGCCGGGAACGACCTCCATCTTGCGCTGGGCGAAGGCCGCAGAGCCGTAACCGGTGCGCTCGCTGAAGCACGAGTAGCCGATGCCGAGGTGCCTTCCCCGGGCGGACGCCGCCTCCTTGGCCGCGTACCAGCCCTCCTCCCGGAGCACGGACTCGCACAGGTTCAGCGACTCCAGATACGAACCGGGGTCGTAGGTCACGTTGTTGACACCCGTGTAGGGGAACTGCGTGATGAGGTTGCGCCGCCGGATCTCCGTCGGCTCCAGGTCCAGCTCCCGTGCCGCACGCTCGAAGAGCCGCTCCATCACCATCACGTACTGCGGACGGCTCACTCCCCGATAGGGCGCCGTGGGCGCCTTGTTGGTGGTCACGGCCCGTGCCCGCACCCGGTAGGCGGGGACCTTGTAGACGCCCGGCATCTCCGCCGAGGCCATCAGCGGCTCGATGCCCGCGGTGAACGGATAGCAGGAGTACGCGCCCATGTCGCAGACGACCGAGGCGTCCAGGCCGAGGATGCGTCCGTCGCTGTCGAAGGCCGCGCGCACGTCGTAGTGCTGTTCCCGGGCGAGGAACGAGGCGCTCAGAGCGTCCTTGCGGTCCTCGATCCACTTCACGGGTCGGCCCAGCCGCAGCGCCGCCGCACCCACCGCGATCTCCTCGCGCCCCACGACGCACTTCTGGCCGAAGCCGCCGCCCATGTCCGGGACGACCACCCGCACGGCCCGTTCGTCAAGTCCGAGGCAGCGGGCGGCTGTTGTACGCACCTGGTGCGGGACCTGGGTGGAGGTCTGCAGCAGCAGCTGGTCCTCGCGGTGGTCCCAGCTCGCCACCACTCCCCTGGTCTCCAGGGGGAGGGCGTTCTGGCGTCCTGTCCTGGTCTCGACCCGTACGACGCACGGCGCCTCGTCGAAGGTCTCGTCGATGCCTTCGGTGGCGAACATCGAGACGTCAAGCAGGGTGTTGGCGCTCGCCTCGTCGTGCACGAGCGGAGCGCCGGGGGCGAGGGCCTGCTCCTCCGAGGTGATGGCTGGCAGGGTCTCGTACGTCACCCTGGCCGCCTCCAGCCCGTCCTCGGCGGCGTACGCGTCCCGGGCCACCACCACGGCGAGCGGCTCCCCGGCGTAACGGACCCGGTCCCGCGCCAGCACCGGCATCCCGGTGGGGACGAACTCGGTCAGCGGACGTCCCAGACGCGCGGTGATGTCCGCGAGCCCCCCTCCGCCGGCAAGGTCCTCGGCGCTGAACGCAGCGACGACGCCCGGCACTTGGCGTACGGCCGTCAGGTCGAGGGAGGTGACCGTGCCGTGCGCGATGGTGCTGCGTACGAACTGGGCGTGCAGCATCCCGGGCAGTTCGAGGTCGTCGGTGAAGCGCCCGTTGCCGCTGAGCAGCCTGGGGTCCTCGCGCCGTCCGACGGAGGCACCTATCCAGGGGCCGTCCGCCGGTGTCCGGCTGTGCTGGGCCGTCATCGGGCCATCGCCTCCTCGCATGCGCGCTCCACGAGCGTGCGGATGAGAACCCTGCGGTAGTGCGTGCTGCCGTTGCCGTCGCTGGGAGGGTCGACGGATTCCGCGGCGGTGGCCGCGCACTCGGCGAAGAGTTCAGGGCCGGGCTGTCCGCCGCGTGCCAGCACCTCCTCGGCCTCCGGGACACGTACCGGCAGCGCGGACACTCCGCCCAGCGCGACCCGTCCGGCACTCAACTGCGTTCCGCCGGGGGCGAGTTCGAGGTCGACGGCTGCGGCGACGGTGGCGAAGTCGCCCCGCCTCTCGGCGAATTCGGTGAGCGCCGCCCGTGGGGCGGGCCGCGGGAACACCACCTCGACGAGGATCTCCTCGGGCTCCAGGGCCGTCGTGTAGTAGCCCTGGAAGAAGTCCGCCGCCGCGATCCGGCGTTCGCCGTCGTACGGGCCGCGGGCCACCAACTCGGCGTCCAGCAGCACCGCGAGCAGACACCACTCGGCCGTGGAGTCCGCGTGCGCGAGGCTGCCGCCGACGGTGCCGCGGGTGCGGATCGGGAGATGCCCGATCCAGCGCATGGCGTCCCGTATCACGGCGAAGCCGGGACCCAGGATTTCGCGCGGCGCGGTCTCCACGGCGTGATGGGTGGCGAGCGCGCCGATGTGCAGCCCGCCGTCGGCGTCCGTACGCACTCCGCCGAGGCCGGTGAGGCCACCGATGTCGACCAGGTGCTGGGGACGGGCGAGGCGGAAGTTCATCATCGCGACCAGGCTCTGGCCTCCCGCGATGACCTTCGCCTCGTCGCCCAGTTCGGCGAGCAGGCGAGCGGCACCCTCGACGTCGCGCGCACGGTGGTACGTGAATGCGGCGGGCTTCATCCTCGGCTTCCTCTCCTTCGGGCGGCTGTCGTGTGGGACGCGGGCCCCGAGACCCGCGCCCCGCAGTGGCGTCAGCCCTGTACGGGCGCCTTCTCGGCCGGCTGCACTGCGGCCGTGACGTCCTCGGGTGCCGCCACGCCGCCGACGTCGTCCAGCGACTTGCCCTTCGTCTCGGGGGCGGCGACGGCCATCCAGATCACCGCGAGGACCACCACGACCCCCAGCACGGCGAAGGTCATGGGCAGTCCGAGCAGCGGCCACATCACCGAGCCGAAGAGCATCGGGGCGAAGCCCGTGCTGACTCGGCTGACCGAGGAGGCCCAGCCGAAACCGCTGGCGCGCAGCGTCGTCGGGTACAGCTCGGCGACGTACGCGTACAGGACGGGGATCGTGAGCTGGATGAGGAAGCCGAACGCGGCGATCCAGATCAGCGCGGCGGTCTCCACCTTCAGCATCGCCGCGAAGGCGACGAGCGCGGCGGTCGCCACCGGCGCGGAGATCCCGATGAGCCACTTGCGGCCGACGACGTCGACTAGCCACGTCGAGGTGAGGACGCCGAGGATGCCGACGCCACTCATCAGCGTGGGGCCCATGAAGGAGGCGGTGTCGTTGTAGCCCTCCTCCTTGAGGATCGAGGGCATCCACGTCAGGGCCGCGTAGTAGACCATCATGATCGTGATGAAGAGCGACCAGGAGACGGACGTGATGCGCGGGTTGTACTTCCACAGCTTGCGGAACTGGTCGACCCCGGCGCGCAGGCCCTTCGGCCGGTCGGAGCCCTCTCCGGGCGCCGGGACGGGGATCTCGTACTGCTCGGGAAGCGCTCCCGTACGGGCGACCAGGTCGTCGATGACCTCGCGGGCCTCCCGTGCCCTGCCCACCTTCGCGAGGTAGATCGGCGACTCCGGGACTCCGCGCCGTACCCAGAACAGCAGCAGCGCGGGCAGAACCATGGTCGCCAGCATCCAGCGCCAGTTGCCCGGCAGCGGCACCATCGAGGTGGCCACAAGGCCGCACAGCGTGACGCCGATGGGCCACCACAGGTCGAGAGCGGTGAGGATGCGGCCGCGGTGCTTCCTCGGCGAGAACTCACTGACCAGGGCGTAGTCGACGGGGATGCAGCCGCCCAGGCCGACGCCCGCCAGGAAGCGGAGCACCAGGAAGACCGAGTACTCGGGCGCCAGCGCGCCCAGCACGGAGAACAGGGCGAAGATCAGCAGGGTGGCGCTGAACGCCTTCTTGCGGCCGATACGGTCGGCGATGCCGCCCCAGACGACGGCTCCGACCGCCATGCCGACCAGGTTGGCCGTGGCGACGAGACCGCTCTCGCTCATGCTGAGGCCGAAGTCTTTGCTCAGCAACGGCATGAGGAAGCCGTTGAGTGCGATGTCCCAAGCGTCGAACAGGTAGCCGAGACCACCGATGATGAAAATCCTGCCTTGAACACCCCATTTCCATGGGAGTTCCTGGACTATCTGATCGCCTGTCTTCACGGTTCGCTCCACGGTTCGGTGATGGCACATTCGCCGGTGTCGGCAAGCAACGGACGCCGCCGCCGGTTCGCTCGCCTGTCTGCGAGATCAGCGGATCAGCGGGATCAGCGGGCCGCCACGAAGACGCACCCGCGCAGCTCACCGGGAGAACTGATACGAGAACGCCCCCAGGTCGGGGTCGTTGAGCGGGGTGCCGCTCCACAGCCAGTCGTAGGAGACGTCGGACTCCCCGTCGAAGTGCCTGAGCTTCGCGTCGCGTTCGCGCTGCTCGGGTCCGTCGGGGAAGTGGTAGAAGGTCTTGTTCCTCAGGGATGCCTGCTGCACCATCCCGGCGTGCTTGGCCCGCCGGTCCACGTAGCGGCGCAGCGCCGGGCGGATGCCGTCGACGGTGACGGCCCCCAGTTCCTCGGCGAGTACGGCGGCGTCCTCCATGGCCTGCGAGGCGCCTTGTGCCTGGTAGGGAAGCATGGCATGGCAGGCGTCGCCCAGGAGCGCGACGTTTCCGTCCATCCATACGGGGTCGGGACGCCGGTGGTAGAGGGCGAAGCAGGACACGTCCTCCTTGGCCTTCGAGAGCATCGCGGGGACACGGTCGTCCCAGCCCGGAAAGGCGTCAGCCAGTTCCTGGGCGCTGGAGGGTACGACCCACCGTTCGGCGACCTCGTCGGTGCAGGGGACACAGGCGACGACGTTCAGATACTCGCCGCCGCGGATCATGTAGTGGACCAGGTGCCGGTCGGGTCCGTACCAGATGGTGCTCTGGAAACGGTCGACCAGCCAGCGCGTCGCCGGGTCCGCGGCGATCAAGTCGCCCGGGATGAGCGCCCGGAATGCCATCTCGCCTGAGAAGAGCAGGGTGTCCTCGGCACCCATCAGATCGCGTACACGGGAACGGATGCCGTCGGCCCCGATCAGGGCGTCGCCCGCGTACCGGCCGCCGTCGTCGGTGACGGCGACCGGGCGCAGCGGGTCGCTGCGGTCCAGCTCCACGACTTTGCTGTCGGTGTGCAGCCGCACGACCGGGCCTGAGCCCTCAGGATCCGTACAGGCATGCATGATCACTCGGTGCAGATCGGCACGGTGATAGTGCCAGTACGGGGCGTTGTACGTGTCCTTGCAGAACTGGCCGAGCCTGGTCAGGCCGACGACGCTGCCGTCCTTCCACCTCCGCCGCACCTGGTCCAGCGGCTCGGTGTGGATGGCCTCCAGCTGCCGGCGCAGACCGAGCCCGAGCAGGATCCGGCTGGCGTTGGGCGCCGTCTGGATTCCGGCTCCCACCTCGCCCAGCTGCGGGGCCTGTTCCAGGACGGTGACCCGGATGCCCCGCTGCCGCAGGGCGAGGGCGGCGGTGAGACCGCCGAGACCGCCGCCGACGACGGTGACTTCGAAAGACTGGCTGGACGCCAATGCTCCTCCAGGGCGCGTGAACAAGTGGATTCGGGGGGCCGCTGAGGGGCCGGGTGAGGCCCGGGTCAGCGGGCCCGGGTCAGCCTTCGACGAGCCGGCCGCCCACGACGACCTCGGTGCCGTCGACGGAGACGGTGCAGCCGCGCATCGCGATGTCCACGTGCGCGTAGGACTCGCGGCCGAGGACGGGGTGCGGCCCGGTCGACCACAGGAAGTTGCCGGCGAAGGCGCGGGCGTCCATGCCCATCAGCTCGCTCTTGCCGTACAGGGCGGTGGCGAACCAGTCGGCGCTCTTCATCAGGCCCCAGCCCATGTGGGAGAGGCTGCGGGCCCACTGGTCGTCCGCGTCCTCGAAGAAGCTCTCCAGCAGCTTCGCCTCGGCGCCGCCCGAGATCTTCTCGATGTGCCCGTCGGCGATGTGCAGCGTGACGGGGTCGCGGACGTACTCCTTGAAGGGCAGCAGGATGTCGCCCTCGGCCAGCACCAGCTGACCGTCGGAGAACTCCGGCCAGCACAGCACCATCGTGCTCGGCCAGTGGTCCCAGCGCCCGGGGTCGTCGGCGAAGCCGACCTGGAACTCCGGGTGGGAGTTCTTGAGCTGCACGGTCAGGTCGGTGCCGGCACCGGAGGTGACGCGCATCGTCTCCGAGCGCTTGAGCAGGCCCGACGCCTGGAGGACCCGGTCCTTGTCGCCCTCCTGCGGCAGGTTGCGTACGAGGACGTCCGGGGCGTCGCAGACGAAGATGATGCGGGTGCCCGTCTTGAGGATCTCCTGCTGCACGGGGGCGTGGATGAAGCCCTCCTGCGTGAGGTCGACGACGAGGTCGGCCGACTTCAGCAGGTCCTGGGCGGCATTGTCGTTGAGTACCGAGGTCAGGCCCGGCCCGGAACCGGTGCGGGTGCTGTCCGCCGGGGCCGCGCTGCCGCCGGGCACGGTCGCGGCGATGACGTGGGCTCCCAGCGACTTCGCGGCTCCGAAGGCGGCGGCGACGTAGTCACCACGGCTGTCCGGCTCGGTGAGTACGACGACGTGCTCGTCCTCCTTCACCTTGCACAGCTTCAGTTCGCGGGTGAAGGCGTCGAGCAGGTCGACGGACGAGAGATCGAACATGGATGTCCCTCCAGGAGTCTTCGCTTCAGCTTCGGGTCACGGGACGGCGCTTCACCGGGGTATGGGAACGTCCGTCACAGGGACGAGCGCAGGCCGAATACGGCCCTCCGCTTCGCCGTTGACCAGCAGAAATGCGCAGGCTCTGAGCGCCTGGTGGAACTAATCCGAACACGTACTAACTCGCCTTGGCAAGGGTTCGCCCACGAGTTGACGCCGAATTTTCAAGCGAGGATGATCGATCAGCCGAGCTGCGGCCGTTCCCTGCCGCACGGCCCAGGACCACCTTTTACGGATGAAACGTCGCTTTTCGCACATCCCTCAATTTCGACCTGGTCATG
>DATMEI010000224.1:0-2014 GCA_035556995.1 Streptomyces sp. | reverse complement strand
GAGGACGGGAAAGTGGAGCAGGCGTTCTACAACGTGAAGGCGACAGGGCACGTCGCCAAACTCATCAAGGACCTCGGCCTCTGAGCCCTCCCCGCCCCGAACCGGCGTCCGGGGGCGACACGTAGGCGCCGACGCCGTCCTCCCCGGTGGCGCGCTGCGGTGTGCCCGGCGACAGTTGGCACACGAAGCGCCCAGCGCCACGCGGCTCCGGAGGAGAACTGCGCCATGCCGGGGAACATCAGCGACAAGGGGCAACTCGACGGCCACGACCCCGCAGCCGTCAAGCGGCACCAGGCACTCTTCCGGGCCATCAGGCGACGCCTGCACCCCGCGGTGCGTCGCAGCGACATCACCGTGACCGACGAGCGTTCCGTCAAGCGTGCCGTCAGGGCTGCCGCGCTCGGCAACGCCATGGAGTGGTACGACTTCGGTGTCTACGCGTATCTGGCCGTCACCATCGGCGATGTCTTCTTCTCCGGCCTCGGCGGGGGCGCACGCACGCTCGCCTCCCTCGGCACCTTCGCTGTGACGTTCGCGGTCCGGCCGTTCGGCGGCATGTTCTTCGGGCCACTCGGCGACCGCATCGGCCGCAAGAAGGTCCTGGCGACGACGATGATCCTGATGGCGTCGGCGACCTTCTGCGTCGGCCTCATCCCGAGCTACGCCACCATCGGCGTCCTCTCACCGGTCCTGCTGATCTTCTTCCGGCTGTTGCAGGGCTTCTCCACCGGGGGCGAGTACGGCGGGGCCTCGACCTTCATCGCCGAGTACTCACCCGACAGGAAACGCGGCTTCTTCGGCAGCTTCCTGGAGCTCGGCACCCTCATCGGATACGCCGGCGCGGCCTCCATCGCTGCCGCCCTGCAGGCCCTGTTGAGCGAGGGCGAACTCGTCTCCTGGGGGTGGCGCATCCCGTTCCTGATCGGCGGTCCGCTCGGCGTCGTCGGTCTCTACCTGCGGCTCAAACTGGACGAGACGCCCGCATTCCAGCGCCTGGCACGTGAAGCCGGCGGGATGACCGAAGACGACCACGGTCTCGCTGCGCAGCCGCATCTGCCGGAGCACAGCCCCAAGAGGGAGTTCGCGACGATCTTCAAGGACCAGTGGCGCGTACTGACGCTGTGCATCGCGCTAGTCGCCGCGTACAACGTGACCGACTACATGCTGCTGTCCTACATGCCGACCTACCTCACCGACACCCTCGACTACCCGGCGAGCCACGGCACCTTCATCCTCGTGGGGACCATGGTGCTGATGATCTGCGTCATCAACCACGTGGGGCGGCTCAACGACCGGTACGGGCGCAAGCCGATCCTGATGACCGGCATGCTGGGCTTCGTCATCCTCACCGTGCCCGCCTTCCTGCTGCTCAAGCAGGGCAGCCTCATCGCCGTGAGCGGCGGCATGCTGCTGCTGGGCTTCTCGCTGGTGTGCCTGCTGGCCACCATGTCGGCCACGCTGCCCGCGCTCTTCGCCACAGACGTGCGCTACGGCTCGCTCGCCATCGGCTACAACATCTCCGTCGCGATCTTCGGCGGCACTACGCCCCTGATCTTGGACAGCCTGGTGACGCTCACGCACAACGACCTGATGCCGGCCTTCTACACGACGCTCTTCGCGTGCGTCGGTGTGGTGTCGGTGACCCTCCTGAAGGAGACAGCGCGGCAGCCGCTGAAGGGCTCGCCGCCGTCGGTGGGGACGAAACAGGAAGCCAGCGAATTGGTCCGCCAGTCCCAGCGCCCCGGACGGTCCGCGTTCTGACGCGCACGAACGGCGTAACCATCACGGCTTGTGGTCGTTGATCTGTGCGAGGCCGCGACGGGTGTCCCCATCCGTGGGAGGAAGGGGCACCCGCGCGGCCGGTTACGGCGGGAGGGGCGGGGGGCACCATGACGCGCCGGTACACACGGGAAGAGCTGGCCGAGGCGGTCGCAGGAGCGTCGACGTGGGCCGACGTGATGCGCAGTCTGGGTCTGCGGGCCAGTGGGGGACAGCGCCGCATCTTGCAGAAGGC
>DATMEI010000223.1:0-3542 GCA_035556995.1 Streptomyces sp. | reverse complement strand
CGCACCTCGCCCTACACGGTCGACGCCTGTGCCTCCACTCCCACGGCCCCATCCACTGCCTCACCCACGGACGGTCCCGGTCGCCGGTCCCCGGCGCGTGATGAAGCACAGCCGCCCGACTGGGGTTTCGTACTGGCGCAGCACGGACCGTTCCGCATGCCGTACGCGCCTGCCGCGCCGGCGGCGCCGAATTCGTCGCCGGTTCCGGCGAGGTCACAGGCACTCACCAAGCTGACGGGTGCGGCCGTTCCGCCGCGGACGCATCAGCTGACCCCGGCCCGGCTGCGTGCCGCACGGGTGCGTGCGGAGCGTGGGCGCATGACGGGACTGCCGCCCTCCACCCTGACCCACCCGCGCTACTGACCTGCGGCGGCCCCGTTCCTGACACCGCGTCCGCCGGTGCCCGGATGGTGCGGGAGGGTGCGGCACGCGGAGGAAAGGGTCCGACCGGTCACATGTCTGGAGTGCGGTGGGTAGGCTCCGCCCTATGGAGCACGAGGTGAACGTTCCGTTTTCCGTCGGGTCGGTACGGGCGGCGCTCGCTGAGCCCGAGCGCGTCGCTCGCTGCGTGCCCGGGCTGCAACTCGACGGCGCCGAAGGGGCCGAGAGCCCCGGCAGCGCCGGCAGCCCCGGCAGTGCGAAGGCCGCCGGAGGCGGCGCGGGCAAGACCGAAGGGCGGCTGCGCGTCCGCATCGGCAACTCCACGGTCACCTACCGCGGCAGCCTGACGGTCACGCCGAAGGGCGAGGAGTTCGCCGTCAAGGGCAGCGGCACGGAGGCACGGGGCAGTGGCACGGTGCGGCTGAACCTCACCGTCGTACCGCGACGGTCGAAGGAGGGCGAAGGCACCCGGCTGGTCTTCTCCGGCACGGTGAAGGGCGACGGCCGAATCGGAGACTTCGAGGAGAAGTCGGTGACGGCAGCCGGGCACAGGCTGCTGGAACGGTTCGGCAAGGCGCTCGGCGAGAGCATCGGGCAGGACCCGCCGCAGGCGCTGGACTCACCGGACGCCCCCGCCGCGGAACCGTCCACCTCCGAATCCGCCCGCGGCATCGGCGAGCCCGGCGACAACGACCGCGTCATCCCCGGCATCCCGGGCCCGGACTCGCGCGAATCGCGTACGTCCGGTGAGACCGCCGAGTCCGGGGACGCGGCTCGGCCCGGGGACACGAGCGACACCGGCGACGCCCGCGACGACTCCGGCACCCCGGACGAAGCAGCAGACGGCTCCGCCCCGGAGGAGACCGCCGCCCCGGACAGCCCGGAACGTACGGGCGTCTTCGAGACGGAGATCCCGCCTCCCTCCCTCGACCCCCTCCACGACGACGAGTCGGACGACGAGGCCGCAGCGGAGGCCGAGGCGGCGCACGCACGACGCACGATGATCGGGCGCAGCGCCGAGGAGGTCGATCACGCGCCGCCGCGCGGCCGTTACGCCCCCATCCCCGTGCCGGAACCCATCGCCAACTCGGCCGCTCTGCGCTGGGTCGCACCGGCCGCCGCGGCCGTCGTCGCCGGTGCCGTGTTCATCGGGCGGGCCCTGCGCCGCCGCCGCTGAGGCGCCGTGTCACACCCCGCCGTCACACTCACCGTCACACCCGCCGCTACGCCTGCCGCCTGGCCAGGTCGCGCAGTTCGAGGAAGAGCCGAGGTTTAGGGTCGCGTCATGACTCATACCGCCACCACTGACGCCGACGTCACGCTCCGCGCCGGAGACGCCGAGCTGACACTGGAGCCGCACCGGGGCTGCCGCATCGCGTCGCTGAAGGTCAGCGGTACGGAACTGCTCCGGCAAGGCAACAGGTACGGCTCGTTCGTGATGGTCCCCTGGTGCGGCCGTACCGAGCACGGCCGCTTCCGCAGCGGCGGCGAGATGTACCAACTCCCCCTGGACAGCGGCCCGCACGCCATCCACGGAACCGTGCGCGAAGGCGCCTGGATCACCGCGCGGCAGGACGAGCGCGCGGCGGCCTTCACCTACGACCTGACCGACCCGTGGCCCTGGGAGGGCCGGGTGACCCAGATCGTCGAACTCGCCGAGGAGGGCGACTCCCTCACGCTCAGCCTGGGCGTGGAGGCGTCCGACGCCAGCTTCCCCGCACAGGCCGGCTGGCACCCCTGGTTCCTGCGCAACCTGGGCGGGAGCAGCGGCGACGTACGTATCGACTTCGACCCCGAATGGCAGGAGGAGCGCGGCGTCGACCACCTGCCCACCGGCAAGCGCATCACGCCGCGGCCGGGCCCCTGGGACGACTGCTTCGGGATGCCGCAGGGCGTCGACGTGACGCTGACGTGGCCGAAGAAGCTCGAGCTGAAGGTCGCCAGCCGCGCGGAGTGGGCCGTGATCTACGACGAGCAGCCCGACGCCGTCTGCGTCGAGCCTCAGACGGGGCCGCCCAACGGCCTCAACACGCATCCGCACCTGGTCACGCCCATCCAGCCGCTGGAGGTCTCCACGACCTGGAGCTGGCGATCCCTGGCGTGACCGGAGTGCGCGCCCCGCCGTGACCGGCATACGTCCCCGCCGGGACCGGCGCACGTCCCCGCCGGGACCGGAGCGCCGTGCCCCCTGCCGTGGACAGAGAGCGCCGTCGGCATAGGCTCGTGAGCCATGAGCACTGCATCCTCCTCCCCCGGAGCGTCCCCTCTCGCCTCCCCCACCGGCGCACGCGATGCGCTGCTGCAGCAGATCAAGGACAAGGCCGTCGTGCACGGCAAGGTCACGCTCTCCTCCGGGCAGGAGGCGGACTTCTACATCGACCTGCGGCGCATCACCCTCGACGGCGAGGCCGCGCCGCTGGCCGGCCAGGTCATGCTGGACATCACGGCCGAGCTCGACTTCGACGCCGTCGGCGGACTGACGCTCGGCGCCGACCCCGTCGCCGCGTCGATGCTGCACGCGGCTGCGGCGCGTGGCCGCCGCCTGGACGCGTTCGTCGTACGCAAGGCCGGCAAGGCGCACGGGCTTCAGCGCCGCATCGAAGGCCCGGACATCAGCGGCCGGCGGGTGCTGATCGTCGAGGACACCTCCACCACCGGCAACTCGCCGCTCACCGCCGTCGAGGCGGCGCGGGAGGCGGGCGCGGAGGTCGTGGCGGTGGCCACGATCGTGGAGCGCGGCGCGGCGGCGGCGCTCGCACAGGAGGGCCTGCCGTACCTGTACGCGTACGGACTCACCGACCTGGAACTGACCTGAGCTCTGCAGCCGGAAGGCAACCAGGCAAACCACGCAAACCAGGCAACCGGCAGGCAGTCGACAGGCATTCGGCAGGCAACTGGCAGGCGGGCGTGGAGCGTTGAGGACTGTTCCACGTGAAACCGCTTGTCCCGGTGCAGCTCCGGTGTCCGCCGTACCGGTGTGGCTTCGTACGCTCGTGAACACGGGGCTGGAGCATCGCGGACTGTCTGGGAGGATGGGGACCGACGATGACGTCGTTCCGTTGAGCCGATGCTCGACCCGAGCCGATACGTACACCGAGGAGCGGACAGATGCCCATCGCGACCCCTGAGGTCTACAACGAGATGTTCGACCGGGCGAAGGC
>DATMEI010000222.1:0-2194 GCA_035556995.1 Streptomyces sp. | reverse complement strand
TGCGCGACCGTGCCCAGCGCGACCCTCGCCGCGGTCTCCCGCGCGGACGCGCGCTCCAGTACGGGACGGGCCTCGTCGAAGCCGTACTTCTGCATGCCTGCGAGATCGGCGTGGCCGGGTCGCGGACGGGTCAGCGGCGCGTTGCGGGCCAGGCCGGCGAGCGTCTCGGAATCCACGGGATCGGCCGCCATGACCTGCTCCCACTTCGGCC
This sequence comes from Streptomyces sp., assembly GCA_035556995.1. Classification (GTDB taxonomy): domain Bacteria; phylum Actinomycetota; class Actinomycetes; order Streptomycetales; family Streptomycetaceae; genus Streptomyces. The sequence goes on along the minus strand of DATMEI010000222.1, from coordinate 1,983 downwards.
ACTCGGTGTTGCCCACCATGATCGCGACGGGCGACCCGAGGGTGAGCCCGTGGCGGACACCGCCGATGAAGGTGACCTCGTCGCGCTCGAACTTCATCCGGGCGCCGCGTCCGTACCCCAGCCTCCGCCGCGCCAGCGCGTCCGCCACCATGTCGGTGGTGACCGGCACACCGGAAGGCAGTCCCTCCAGCGTCGCCACCAGTGCGGGGCCGTGTGACTCCCCCGCCGTCAGCCAGCGCAACCTGCTCAACGGTGCTCCTCGATCTCGCGCCTCGGCGCCCTCAGCGGTCCTTTTCCGGGCCTGCCCCGATCTTGCCACGTAAGGGAGCGCGGGCCTGCTGCCGGTCCACAGGCCGGACTTCGCGTCACGTGCGGGCGGATTCCGGGGCTCTGTGGTACTGGGTGGTGTTCCGCGCTGCGTGTCCCGTCGCGCTGTCCGTCATGCCGTACGGGCGTGCAGCGCCTCTTCGCCCGCCGCGCGCATCGCGGCGAGCGGCGCCGTGGAGCGTCCCGTCATCAGCTCCACCTGCAGCACCGCCTGGTGCACAAGCAGGTCGAGACCTGAGACGACGCTGCCGCCCCGCCGCGACCAGGCAGCGGCCAGCGAGGTCGGCCACGGGTCGTAGAGCACGTCGAAGAGCGCGCCGGGACGGTCCGGGGTGGAGGCCGCCAGCGCATCGGTGCTGCCTGCCGGGGTCGTCGCGATCACCAGGGGTGCCTTCAACGCCTCAGCGGCCTCCGCCCAGTCGGCGATCCGGACCGGCACACCCAGACGCTCGGCCCAGCCGCGCATCTCAACGGCACGGTGCTTGCTGCGTACGTACGCCGTGACGTCCCCGGTGCAGATCCGCGCGAGAGCTGCCAGCGCGGAGGACGCGGTGGCTCCGGCGCCGAGGACCGCGGCGCTCTCCACGCGTTCGACGCCCCGCTCACGCAAGGCAGCGATCATGCCCGGGATGTCGGTGTTCTCGCCGGTGCGCCGCCCGTCGCCCGGGAAGAGAACGGTGTTGACGGCTTCGACGGACGCGGCCGTGGCGCTGATCTCGTCAAGCAGCGGGATCACGGCCCGCTTCAGCGGCATGGTCAGTGACAGACCGGCCCACTGGCCGTCGGTGCCGTCGAGGAAGGAGGCGATGCCGCCCTCGTCCACCTCGTAGCGCTCGTACGTCCAGTCCGTCAGGCCCAGTTGCTCGTACGCCGCACGGTGCAGCACCGGAGAGAGGGAGTGGGCGACGGGCGAGCCGAGAACGGCGGCGCGCCGTACGGCCGGTGACGCCGCGGGGGCGGGCCGTACGGGGTGGTGCCGGTCCATCAGCCGCCTTTCTCCTTCTGCTTGCGCTGTTCCTTGTTGAAGTCCTGGACGTTGCGGTCGTGTTCGGCCTTGCTGGCGGTGAAACGGGTGTCGCCCGGCTTGACCGTGACGAAGTAGATCCAGTTGCCCTTCGTCGGCTTGAGGGCCGCCTCGATGGCCTGGTGCCCGGGGTTGTCGATGGGGCCGGGCGGGAGTCCGCGGTTGAGGTAGGTGTTGTACGGCGACTTGAACTTGGTGTCCTCGACCGAAGTGTCCAGCGACGAGCGGTTCTTGGCGTAATTGATGGTCGAGTCGAACTGGAGAAGTATGTCCTTGTCCAGCCGGTTGAAGATCACCCGGGAGACCCTGCCGAACTCGTCGTCCTTCTGGGCCTCCGCCTGGATGAGGGAGGCGATCACGAGTATCTCCTCAGGCGACTTGCCGGCCTTCTTCGCCTCGGCGGCCAGATCGACCTTCGTGTGTTCGGCCTTTGCGCGTTTGACCATCTCGCGCAGGACGTCGACGGGGTCGCTCTCCTCGCCGACGCTGTAGCGGGACGGGAAGAGGAAACCCTCCGGATTGTTCTTGGCATACCGCGGCAGACCGAGATCGGCCTTCTTGGCGGCCTTCTCGGTGGTGCCCTCCGCCTTGCCCAGCTTCTCGTCGATGAGCTGGTAGACGTTCTTCGCCCG
>DATMEI010000221.1:0-4516 GCA_035556995.1 Streptomyces sp. | reverse complement strand
GCACGCTCGCGGGAGCGGATTCGATGGAATTCCCGTGCCGGAAGCGGAACTTCCGTTCCAGGGTTCTGTGTAAGGGGTCCGCTGCCGGGTACCGCGGACAGGAGACGCCGTGGTCACGGCACTCAGCCGGTCCCAGCGCATGGAGGAGGCCGCCATGCAGTTCCTGGATCGTCGGGAGGCCGGGAAGGCACTCGCCGACAAGCTGACCGAACAGCAGCGCGACGGACGGCTGCCGGACCCTGTTGTGCTGGCACTGCCGCGCGGCGGCGTCCCCGTCGCCGACGAGATCGCCCGCGCACTGGGCGCACCGCTCGACGTCGTCGTCGCACGCAAGATCGGAGCACCCTTCCAGCCGGAGCTGGGCGTGGGAGCCGTGGCAGGTGAGGCTCCACCGCTCTACGACCCTGTTCTGCTGGGGCACTTGGGACTGACCGAGGAGGAACTGCGGCCGGTGGCCGAGCGAGAGCAGGCGGAGCTGCGCCGTCGCGAGGAGCTCTACCGGCACGGGCGCCCGGCACTGGATCTGACGGGCCGTTCAGCGGTTCTCGTCGACGACGGTGTGGCTACGGGCTCGACCGCACGGGCCTCGCTGCGCGCCGTTCACCGGGCGCGCCCCGCGCGTACGGTCCTGGCGGCTCCGGTGTGCTCGCCCCAGGCGATGGAGCTGCTCGCCGGCGACGCCGACGAGATCGTGTGCGTGCACGTGCCGGCGGCCTTCGGCTCGGTGGGCTTCTGGTATCAGCGGTTCCCGCAGCTTACCGACGACGAGGTGCTCAACATCCTGCACGTCATGGGGTGACCTGTACGTCCCGGCAGCGACGGGGCAGGGCGACAGCTGACGGGACGCCGGGTGACGCCGGCGCCCCGTCAGCAGGCCCCGACATCCCCGGCGTTTGGGCGGCTCGTCACGGCCGCAGCACCACCTTCACCGCCCCGTCGGCCTTCTTCTGGAACATCTCGTACGCCTCGGGAGCCTGCGCGAGCGGCAGGTGATGGGTGGCGAAATCGTCCACCCCGAGCACGTCTTCGTCCGACAGCAGCGGCAGGATGTCGGGCGCCCAGCGCTTGACGTTGGCCTGCCCCATCCGCAGCTGGATCTGCTTGTCGAAGAGGGTCAGCATCGGCAGCGGGTCGACAGCCCCGCCGTACAGGCCGGAGAGGGAGATCGTCCCGCCTCGGCGCACGATGTCGATCGCGTGCTGGAAGGCGGAGAGCCTGTCCACGCCGGCCTTGGCGACAGCCATCTCTCCGACCTTCCCCGGCAGCATGCCGCCCACGGTCTGCGCCATCTTTCCGGCGACGCCGCCGTGTGCCTCCATGCCCACGGCGTCGATGACGGCGTCCGTGCCGCGCCCGGAGGTCATCTCACGAACGGCCTCACCGATGTCGTCGTGCTCGGTGACGTCCAGCACTTGCGCACCGCGTGCGCGTGCCCGCGCCAGCCGTTCCGGCACCAGGTCGATCCCGATGATCTGACCCGCCCCGCGCTGCATCGCGATACGGCAGGCCATGTCGCCGATCGGGCCGAGCCCGACCACGGCCAGGGTGCCGTCCTTGGGCACGTCCGCGTACTCCACGGCCTGCCAGGCGGTGGGCAGCACGTCGGAGAGGAACAGGAAGCGGTCGTCGGACGGGCCCTCGGGGACCTTGATGGGTCCGTAGTGCGCCTGCGGAACCCTCAGATACTGGGCCTGGGCGCCCGGCACGGCGCCGTAGAGCTTGGTGTAGCCGAAAAGCGGCGCGCCCTTGTTCTGCTCGCGCACCTGCGTCGTCTCGCACTGCGTCTGCAGGCCCTGATCGCACATGAAGCAGGACCCGCACGCGATCTGGAAAGGCACCACGACCCTGTCGCCGGGCTTGAGGTCCGGCACCTCGCTGCCGACCTCCTCGACGATGCCCATGGGCTCGTGGCCCAGGATGTCGCCCGGTGTCATCAGCGGGGTCAGTACCTCGTAGAGGTGCAGGTCGGAGCCGCACAGACCACTTGAGGTGATCCGGATGACCGCATCGGTGGGCTCCTGCACAGAGGGGTCGGGCACCTCTGTGACCTGTACGTCCCGCTTTCCCTGCCAGACGGCTGCCCTCATGCTCGGCACCTCCGTATCTGCCGCTGTTCTCCCGAGCCGGTGGCTCCGCCGGGTACCCGTGCCCGCGCTGCGGGACACGTGTGCGCGCCGGCAAACCCCTCCCGGTCGCGAGTGAGCCGGCCGACGCTGGGAATCACAGCAGGGTCGAACAGTTGGACAGACCTGAGAGCTGTGAGACGTGCGAGACGTGCGGGGGCGGCCCGGTGAGGCCCGCGGGCCGGTGAAGCCGGATGACCAATGAGGAGCAGCGGTGACCACACTGCCCGTCGGTTACGAGTCCTACTGGATGCTGTCCGCGGGGGCCGCTCCCCATCCGCCGCTCGAACCCGGCAGCGAGACCGAGGTCGACGTCGCCGTCGTCGGCGGCGGTGTCGCGGGCCTGTCCGTGGCCTGGGAGCTGGCGCGGGCCGGGCGAAGCGTCGCCGTGCTGGAGTCGGACCGCATAGCCGCGGGGGTCACCGGTCACACCACCGGAAAGGTCTCCTCGCTGCACGGTCTGATCTACGCGCATCTGCGCGCCAAGCGCGGCGCCGACGGCGCCCGTCTGTACGCCGAGTCGCAGCAGCAGGCCGTCGAGCATCTTGCCGGTGTCGCGGGTGAGTTGGGGATCGACTGCGAACTGGAGCGTGGCCCCGCCCACACCTTCGTCGAGTCCGCGCACCACGCGGACGAGGTACGGGCCGAGGCCGAGGCGGCCCGCGAGGCCGGGCTTCCCGCCACCTTCGTCACCGAGACAGGGCTGCCCTTTCCGGTGTGCGCGGCCGTACGCGTGGAGGACCAGGCCCAGTTCCACCCGCGCAAGTACCTCCTCGCGCTCGCCGAAGACGTGCAACGGCACGGCGGCCTCATCTTCGAACGCACCCGCGTGATGGGCCTGGACGAGGGCGAGCCCTGCCGCCTCGTCACCGAGAACGGAGCCGAGGTCCGCGCCGGTGACGTCGTGGTGGCCACCCACTATCCGGTCTTCGACCGGGCGTTGATGTTCTCGCGGCTGGAGCCGCGCCGCGAACTCGTCGTCTCCGCGCTGCTGCCCGCCGAACAGGACCCGGGAGGCAGCTACCTCACGCCCGAGCGCGGCACCCGCTCCGTGCGCACCGCCCCCTATCCCTTCGGCCGCGGGCAGCGGCTCCTCATCGTCACCGGCGAGAAGTTCACCCCGGGCACCACCGGTCAGGGCTCGGTGGGGGCACGTTACGAGCGGCTCGCAGCGTGGACGTACGAGCACTTCCCGGACGCGAGACTCGTGCACCGCTGGGCGACACAGGACAACGACACCACCGACCGCGTGCCCTACATCGGCCGGTTCCACCCGGCCTCGCAGCACACCTGGGTGGCCACCGGATTCGGCGGCTGGGGCATGTCGGGCGGTGTCCTCTCCGGGCAGCTGCTCGCCGCTCACATCACCGGTCAGCCGCTGCCTCCGTGGGCCAAGCTGTACGAGCCCCGCAGGCTGAGCCCCCGTGAGGCGCCCGCGATGCTGCGCTTCCAGTCGGCCGTGGCGGGCCGTTTCGTGGGGGACCGGCTGCGCTCCTCGTACGCCGACTCCGTGGACGAGATCGCTCCGGGTGCGGGCGCGATCGTACGCATACGGGGACGGCGCTGTGCGGTGCACCGCACGCTGGAGGGCGAGGTGCGCGCGTTGTCGCCGCGCTGCACACACCTGGGGTGCCTGGTGCGCTTCAACGACGCCGAGGGCGCCTGGGAGTGCCCCTGCCACGGCTCCCGGTTCGACACGCAGGGCCGGGTGATCCAGGGGCCGGCGACCAGGCCTCTGGAGCCGCGCGACGACCTGACATGAACGCGGCCCCCTCCGCCCGGCCCCTCCGCCCGGCCCGACCGCCCTGGCCCGGGGTCCGGGGTCCGGGGTCCGGGGGAGAGGTGTTCAGCTGACGGGGTGACCCGGCGGGGGATCGCCACGTATCGCCGAGGTCGGGGCACGGGCCGTGCCTAGCATGCGGAATCCCTCATTCCGCGGAGGTGTACCGGCTCATGTCCCCCCTCTTCCGATACCCGCGCACCCGCCCTTCCCGCCTCTCCCGCCCCAGCCGTCCTGCCCGCGACCTCCGGCTCAGCTCCTCACCGGCGCGCTCTCGCCGCGTCATCGCTCTCAGCGGCGCCCTGTGCGCGGCCCTCACCTGCGGCGCCGCCCTGGACACGGGCATGGGCGCCGGCCGGGTGTCCGCACCGCCCGGCGGCAAGGACGCGGTCCGCGACGCCGTCTCCGGACAGCCCGAGACCGGACGTCCCGCCGAAGGACCCGGCACGAACATCCTCCTCGTCGGCCTCGACCGGCGGGAGGGCCTCTCGCAGGCGACGAAGAACCGACTGCACGTCAACGGCCGGCAGTGCGACTGCGCCGACGTGATGATGCTTCTGCACATCTCCGCCGACCGTGACCGGGTCAGCGTCGTGAGCATCCCCCGCGACTC
>DATMEI010000220.1:0-4597 GCA_035556995.1 Streptomyces sp. | reverse complement strand
AGCTGGCGCCAGTCGCGTAGGCGGCCCGCCTGTCCGTACCCGAACCCGGGCCGGTACGAAGCGGGCGGCAGGCTCGTCCAGGGGATGCGCGTCGCCATCTCCGGAGACACCTCCGTGGACCGCGAGCTGCTGGAGGACCGCGCCATCGAGGCAGGGCTGCACATCGCCTCGCACGTCTCGCGCCTCACCAGCCTGCTGGTCACCAACGATCCGGATTCCCTCACCTCCAAGGTCGTCAAGGCACAGGCGTACGGCACGCCTGTGCTGGACGAGGCGGCCTTCGGGCAGCTCCTCCTGGACGTGGCCCCGGCACAGGGCTGCGAAGGCTGAGGGGTAACGTCGACAGACGTGTACCGCTTCCTGTTGTCCCGGCAGTGGGTGATCCTCACCCTCCTCGGCCTCGCACTCATTCCCGCGATGGTCGAGCTTGGCTTCTGGCAGCTGCACAGGCACGAGTCACGCGTGGCCCACAACGAGTTGATCGCTTCGAGTCTCAGCGCTCCGCCCGCACCTTTCAGTCAGCTCAGCGGCCCGGGGCGCGGGCCTGTGACGGACGACCAGTTCCGTACGGCCAGGGCGACCGGCCGGTACGACACCGCGCACGAGGTCGTCGTACGGCAGCGCACGGGCGCCGACGAGCACTCGATCGGCTACTTCGTCCTGACGCCGCTGATCCAGCAGGACGGCAAGGCCGTCCTGGTCAACCGCGGCTGGATCGAAGCGGCGGGCGACCTGACCCGGTTCCCCGAGGTCCCGCGGCCTCCGCGAGGCGAGGTCACCGTCACCGGGCGGGTCATGGTGGACGAGACGAGCGAGGCCAGCGGCATCAAGGACAAGCCGGGGCTGCCGCCACGCCAGGTCATGCTGATCAACAGCCGTGAACAGGCCGAGGCTCTGGACCGTCCGGTGCTGGGCGGCTATCTGCAGTTGACAGCCACCTCGCCGAAGCCGCGCGCCGGGCAGCCGGAGGAGATCCCCGAGCCCGACCACACCAGCATCGGCCCGCACATGGCCTACGCGGTCCAGTGGTGGCTCTTCGCCGCGGCTGTCCCGGTCGGCTGGGTCGTGCTGGTACGCCGCGAGCGCCGGGACCGTCTCGCACCGACAGCCGCGGAACCGGCGGACGGCGATGGGACAGCCGGGGACGGCGAGACGACCGAGGACGGCAGGCACGGGCAGGACGACTCCGGCTCGGGGAGCGCCGACGCCCCGTCCACTGCCACTGCCACTGCCGTGGGCCCGACCTCCGCAGGCTGACTCCGACCCCTGCATGCGCGCCCCGTACGCGGTGGCGCACACTGTGATCCATGGATCTCGGGCTGAAGAACCGCGTATACGTCATCACCGGCGCCACCCGTGGGCTCGGCTTCGCATCCGCGGAGCAACTCGTCGCCGACGGAGCCAAGGTGGTCGTCTCCGGCCGTACGGATGAGGCCGCCACCGAAGCCGCCGCACAGCTCGGCGCAGGGTCCGCCGTCGGGGTCGGTGCGGACAACGCCGCACCGGAGACCGCCGCCCGCCTCATCGAGACGGCACGGTCACGCTTCGGGCGCTTCGACGGCGTACTGATCAGCGTCGGCGGCCCGCCTGCGGGCGTCCCGGCCGACGAGCTCACCGACGAGCAGTGGCAGTCCGCATTCGAGACGGTCTTCCTGGGCGCGGTACGGCTGGCGCGTACGGCCGCCGGTGAACTGGGCGAGGGCGGTGTCGTCGCTTTCGTGCTCTCAGGTTCGGTGCACGAGCCGATCCCGGGACTCACCCTCTCCAACGGGCTGCGACCGGGCCTGGCGGGCTTCGCCAAGAGCCTCGCGAACGAGGTCGGGCCCCGGGGCATCCGGGTGCTCGGGCTGCTGCCCGGCCGGATCGCAACCGAGCGACTGCACTACCTCGACTCGCTGTCGGGCGACGGAGACGCCGCACGGCAGCGCAATCAGGCCACCATTCCGCTGCGGCGTTACGGGACCCCGGAGGAGTTCGGGCGCACTGCGGCATTCGCGCTCTCACCCGCCGCCTCCTACCTGAACGGGGTCATGCTGCCGGTCGACGGCGGATCCCGGCACGGCTTCTGAGGGGACTGCTGCGCAGAGCAGCCGTCAGATCACACGCTCCGGGCGGTGCTTCGCCGTACGCAACTGCACCTCGGCAGGGAGCTGTTCCAGCGCAACCGACCCACGCGCGTGCTCCAGTGCCTCGTCGGTGAGCCGGCTCAGCACCGGGCCCGGTGCGGCGTGAGGCTTCAGCAGGAGACTCACCACGGCCTGCGGTGAGCTGCGCCGCCCGGCAAGCCGGACCGCTGCCTTGTCGACCCCGGGCAGGGCTGCGGCCTCTGCCTCGAGTACGTTCTCCAGCGCCCTGCCACGCAGCAACGCGCCCTCGCCGTCCCCGCTTTCGACCAGGACCTCGCCGAGCCTGCGCCGCCGCAGCTGGGCCAGCAGCCACCACAGCAACAGGATCACCAGCACGCCGAGCACCGCGAGGACGACCGGCCACCACCAGCTCTCCGAGCGCCATTGTGTGCGGTCCGCGTCGGAGAGCAGCACATCCTGGGGTGCTGTCCACGGCCAGTCCGCGGGCATCGAGAAGTTCCAGCGCCGGGGCAGGTCGAAGCCGCCCACAAGCACCGAGAGTCCGAGGGCGAGCAGCAGCAGACCAGTCAGCGCCAACAGCACCCGGTTGACGGCACGCAGGGTTCCGCCCATCCCGCTCACCCCTTCTTCGGGCGTCGAACATGTACGGACAGTCCCGGCTGCCGGGCCAGGCCGAGCTGCCGGATGCCGTCTCCGAGGGCGGAGTCGAGATCGCCACGCACCTCGTGGAGATCCCTGAAGTGCGCCCGTGCGTGCGCCCGTACCTTCCTCCGCCCCACCGCTACACGCACCGACTGAACTCCCGAGACCTGCATGGCACGGTCCCGCAGCACCAGCCCGGCGGCTGAGCGCTCCAGCCCCGCCCGAACGACCGCGTGCTCCCGGCGCATCTGCAGCAGGCCGCGCTTCCCGGGGGTCACGGCCAGGCTGATCAGCCAGACGCCGAGGAGCGTGACGAGGGAGGCGGCAGCGAGGATCTTTGTGTCGTTCACAGCGGTGGTCGCCAACTCGTCGGCGAGGGTGCGCCGCCAGGCCATGGCGGGTTCGCCCGCCCTCACTGCCGCCACGTCATAGAGCAACAGCCCGGCGGCGGCCAGGAGCAGCAGGGCGACGATGCCTGCGGGGACGCGCCTCAACGACCAGAAGCGTCCTGCCCGGCCGCCCGCTTCACGGGGGCCGCCCGGATCGTATGCAGCAGCGGAAGTGGCCTGCTCAAGGTCGTTCCCGCCCCCGCCGGTGGTGGATTCCTTCTCCAGCGTGGGCATCTGCTGGGTGCGCTCGTCGCTCACCGGACCCTCCCGGGTCTCTCGCTGTCCAGCTGCTCGGAGTGCAGCCGCTCCACGCCCACGGCCACATCCGGCACATCCATGCCGAGCAATTCCTTTACCCGTGAAGCGACTTGTCGACGCACCGCAGCACACTGCGCGCCGATGTCGGAAGGGTAGCCCAGCTCGACGATTACCCGGACCCGTGCGGTCCGGTCTTGAACCGTCACCGATGCGCGGGGCGGACGAAGAGGGCCGCGGGGCACCTTGAAGGCGGCGGGCACGGTGCGCAGTGCTTCACGGGCGGCCTGCGCCGCGACCTTGGCCACGACCCGCTCGACGATTGTGGTCGCCCCCCTTTCGGGTTCGGCCACCTCGGTTGCGGTCACTCTCCCGGCCCCGTCACCGGCGCCGGCTCTCGTCCCTGATACGGAAGAAATCCTCCGCCTGCAGGTCCCCGTCCAGGAAGCGGCCCACCACGAAGCCGAAGCCACCCAGCGCCGCCACCAGCAAGAAGGCTCCGAACCCGCCGAAGTACCCGGCGAAGCCCAGCGCCATCCCTGCGATCAAGCCGATCACGGCCATGCTCATCGTGCGCTCCTTCGCTCAGTGCACATGTGTGCCGCCTCTGCCGTACTCAACTGCCGCCCGTCGTGCTGCTATTGCAGTCGTGTACGGCCCGATTCCTCTTCCTCTTCGTCCTGCTCGTCGGGCAGCTTCACGTCGCTGACCGCGATGTTCACCTCGACGACCTCGAGGCTGGTCATCCGCTCGACGGCGTTGATGACGTTCTCGCGTACGGAAGTGGCCACGTCGGCGATGGCGACGCCGTACTCGACGACGATCTCCAGATCCAGCGCAGTCTGCACGTCACCGACCTCGGCGTTCACGCCGCGCGACGCGGACTTGCCGCCTCCCGGGACGCGGTCGCGCATCGCGCCGAAGGTGCGGGCCATGCCGCTGCCCATCGCGTGGACGCCGTCCACGTCGCGTGCCGCCATTCCCGCGATCTTCTCGACGACGCCGTCGGCGATGGTCGTACGTCCGCGGCTCCCCCGGTCGCCCCTGGGACGCCGGGCCTCGGACGCCCCGTCGTGCGCCGCGGTGCGTGAACCCTTTCCGGGAGCCTCGAAACGGTTGCCGGGCTTGGTGTCCGTCATCGTCTTCACCCCTTCCGAGAGGGAGCATCCGAAATGGTGCTCCTGTGCCACATTAGGCGTGTTAGTACCAGTTCGCCGCTCTGCA
>DATMEI010000219.1:0-5399 GCA_035556995.1 Streptomyces sp. | reverse complement strand
TGCGCGACCTCGAGCGCACCTTCGACGTGCGCCGCAAGGTCGAAGGCCGCCGTCGGCGCACCCGCGGGACCGTGCGCGCCGTCCACGACCTCACCTTCGCCGTCGACGCCGGCGAGATGGTGGGCTACATCGGGCCCAACGGCGCCGGGAAGTCGACCACGATCAAAATGCTCACCGGCATCCTCACCCCCAGCGGCGGGCGGCTGCGGGTGGCGGGCATCGACCCGTCACGGGAGCGCACACGGCTGGCCCGCCGGATCGGAGTGGTCTTCGGGCAGCGCACCACACTGTGGTGGGATCTGCCGCTGCGCGACTCCTACGGTCTGGTGCGCCGCATGTACCGCATCCCCGAGGCCCGTTACAGGGAGAACCTCGACCGGTGCGTCGAGCTGCTGGACCTGGGGGATCTGCTCGAAGTGCCGGTGCGGCAGCTGTCGTTGGGGCAGCGGATGCGCGGCGACATCGCGGCGGCGCTGCTCCACGACCCCGAGGTGCTCTACCTCGACGAGCCGACGATCGGCCTCGACGTCGTCAGCAAGTCGACGGTGCGCCGTTTCCTGCGCGACCTCAACTCGGAGGAGGGCACGACCGTACTGCTGACGACGCACGACCTCACCGACATCGAGCAGCTGTGCAAGCGCGTGATGGTCATCGACCACGGCCGTCTGATGTACGACGGGGCGCTGGCCGGGCTGCACGAGGTGGGCGAGAGCGAGCGGACCCTTGTGGTGGATCTGGAGCGGGAGTTGCCGCCGATCGCGGGGATTCCGGGGGCGCGGACCGTACGGACGCAGGGCCCGCGCCAGTGGCTTGCCTTCCCGGCGTCGGCGAGTGCGGCACCGATCGTCTCGCAGGTCGCTGCCGGGTATCCGCTGATGGATCTGTCACTGCGGGAGCCGGACATCGAGGACGTCATCGCCCGTATGTATTCGGGCCGTTGACCACCTGCGGCGGGCGGCAGTGCAGCGGGGCCGGCGGCGCGGACGTGCTACGTCTTGGCCGGTGAGGAGCCCTTGAGCAGCTTGAGGTCGAGCGCCTCGGCCATCGCGCGGTAGCCGTTGTCACTGGGGTGGAGATGGTCGCCGGAGTCGTAGGCGGGGCGCAGCCGGCTGGGGTTGGCGGGGTCGCGCAGGGCGGCGTCGAAGTCCACGACGGCGTCGAAGACCTTGCCCGAGCGGATCTCCTCGTTGACCTGCTGCCGGGTGGCGTCCAGGCGCGGGCGGTAGCCGCGGTGTCCGCCGAAGGGTGTGAGGGTGCCGCCGACCACGCGCAGGCCGCGTGCGTGCGCTTCCTTCACCAACTGCCGCAGTCCGTCGACGATTCGGCCCGCGTCGCGCTGCCGCGGCGGTTTGATGATGTCGTTGAGGCCCATCTCGATGACGACGGATTTCACGCCCGTACGGGAGAGGACGTCGCGCTGCATGCGGGTCAGGGCGCTGGGGCCGTTGTTGGGCGAGTAGCGGCTGCCGTCGACGAGGACGCGGTTGCCGCTGATGCCGCCGTTGAGCACGCTGTAGCGCGGTGCGTTGCGTTCGGTGCGCAGGCGCTCGGCGAGGAAGTCCGTCCAGCGGCGGTTGGCTCCGGGGCTGGAGGTGATGCCGTCGGTGATGGAGTCGCCGAGCACGGCGACGGCGCCGCGGGTTTCGTTGCTCCACACGTCGACGGCGGTGAGGTAGCGCCAGTACGGACTCTGCTGTGTGAAGGCCGTGCCCGACGTCTCGTCCGACTTGTCGCCCTGCGCCACGTAGCTGGTCTGCCGGGCGTAGGGGTGGTAGGTCACCGGCCCGGAGGGGCTGGGCGAGTAGGTGGTCACGAGCAGGTCGGCGGCGTGCGGCACGTTGAGCCGCACGGCGTCGCTGCTGGCGGTACGGCCTGGAGGGATGGTCACGGTGCGGGAGTTGCCGAACGTCAGGCGCCGCATGCTGCCGGTGGCCGCTGTGGGGTTGCTGGGTGCGGCGGCGAGGGCGAGCGTCGCGTGGGAGACGGTCAGCGGTTCGGTGCCGTAGAGATTGGAGAGGGTGATACGGGCGCCGGTGCCGCCCACGGAGGTGTGCACGACGTTGCGTATCGACATCTTCGCGAAGCCCTTTTGGGTGTTGGGCTCTGCTGCTACGGCCGAGGCCGACCAGGAGCCGACCCAGTTGCCCGAGGAGGCGGGCGCTGCGGAGTCGCGTGTGCTCTGCGATGTGCCGTCCAGGCTGCCGTCGTCGCTGCCGACGCCGATGAAGACCGCGGTCGAGACAAGGACGACGATGGCCGCCAGTCCGGCCAGCAACGCATAACCCATGTTTCTGGTCACGCTCGGTGTATCTCCTCGGGCAGGCGGAGCCCGAGGCTCCGAGTGGTAGCGGTGGCATGATCCCACGATTGCGGCACGGTCCTCCCGCGGGGGCGGCCCGGGCCATTGGGGGACGGCATCGTCGCCCGCAGAGACAGACGCCGGAATCCCGGGCTTCGTTCCACCTGTCAGGCACCTTGGGACACTGTAGGGGGGACTGGCCGAACGGTGGAGTGGATGGATCGGGCAAAAGCGGGCGAGGTAGCTGCCGGGGACGACGGCGGAGTGAGAGCGATCACAGGCGGGAAGGCCGGTGGATCCGCCGGTTCCAACGGACATGCCGGTGAGGGGACTTCAGGCGGGAGCGGTGCTTCAGGCGGCGCCGGCGGTTCCTCGGAGGCACCCGCCGCCGGGGGCGGTTCCGCCGGGGGCCCGCCGTCGCGGGTTCGCCGGGGCGGCCTGGGGGGCAGGTCCCCGGGCCCGGGCGGGATGAGCACCTTCACCGCGGCCGACGAGGAACGCCGCCGCGGTGTCCGCCGGATGAAGACCATCGCCACCGGCGCCCTGGTGCTCATGGCGACCGTCTTCGTACTGGCCAAGTGGGCGCAGCACGAGGGCGCGGGCGACTGGAGCGGCTATGTGGCCGCTGCCGCCGAGGCGGGAATGGTGGGCGCCCTGGCGGACTGGTTCGCGGTGACGGCCCTCTTCCGCCATCCTCTCGGGCTGCCGATTCCGCATACAGCCATCATTCCCACCAAGAAGGACCAACTCGGGCAGAGCCTGGGCGACTTCGTCGGCGAGAACTTCCTCTCCGCGGACGTCGTACGTACGCGGCTGCGCGCCGTGGGCATCGGCAGCAGGCTCGGCGCCTGGCTCGCGGAGCCGGAGCATGCGGACCGCGTCACGGCCGAGTCGGCCACGGCGCTGCGCGGTGCGCTCGCCGTGCTGCGGGACTCGGATGTGCAGGCGGTGGTCGGCGAGGCCATCACACGGCGTGCGGACGCACAGGAGATCGCGCCCGGTCTCGGCTCGCTGCTGGAGAGGATCGTCGCGGACGGCGGGCACCGGCGTCTGGTCGATCTGGTGTGCGCGCGGGCGGCGGAGTGGCTGGAGGAGCACAGCTCTTCGGTCATGGAGGCCGTCACGGGCGGAGCGCCCGGCTGGACGCCCCGCTTCGTGGACCGGAGGGTGGGCGACCGCGTCTACCGGGAGTTGCTGCGGTTCGTGACCGAGATGCGCGACATGCCCGAACACCCGGCGCGCGGCGCCGTCGACCGTTTCCTCACGGACTTCGCCGCCGATCTGCAGACGGACGGGGAGACTCGGGCACGCGTCGAACGTCTCAAGAGCGAAGTTCTGGGCCGCCGCGAGGTACAGGACCTGATCGCTTCCGCGTGGGCGGCGGTGCGTTCGATGATGGTCGCCGCCGCGGAGGACGAGCGCAGCGAACTGCGCGTACGGGCACGGGCGTCGCTGCTGTCGCTGGGGCACCGGATGGCCGCGGACGGACGGCTGCAGGGCAAGGTCGACGGCTGGATCGAGGACGCCGCGGTGTACGTCGTCACGGCGTACCGGGACGAGATCACTTCGCTGATCACCGAGACGGTCGCGGGCTGGGACGCGGACCACACCTCGAAGAAGATCGAGGCGCACATCGGCCGTGATCTGCAGTTCATCCGCCTCAACGGCACCGTGGTCGGCGCCCTGGCGGGGCTTGCGATCTACACGGCGGTCGGTCTGATCGGAAGCTGAGAACAGCGCCCGGCCGAACTGCCCCTGTACGCACGCGCCCGAACGTCCGGACAGACGACGGGCGTGTGCGGCGGGATCGCGAAGCTCCGGAAGGCGTGCGCTAGTTCGACGTGCAGACCTTGGTCAGCTCGTCGGCTGCCCTGCCCACCGGCCGGACGTCCGGGTCGCGTCCCTCGTCGACGGCCTTGCCCGCGTCCTCGACTGCCGCGTTCATCTCGTCGACGGCCTTGCTGACGTCGGAGTCGCCCGTGCCCTCGTCTATCTTCTTGAGGCTCTTGTCGATGCGGTCGATCGACTCCCGTGCCTGCGTCGGGTCCTCCGAGGCGTCGGATGCCGCCTGTTGGAGGTCGTCCGCTGCTTCGGCAATGGTGACTGCGGTGTTCGCGCAGCTGATCGCCTTGTCCACAGCGCCGCACCCCGTCATTGCCAGGGCGACGAACGCGGCGGTGCCGAGGGTGGTGAGGACGAGAGGGCGACGCACAGGGACCCCATTCTGTGTAAGTGGACGGGCCGCACGGTTTGACCCGCGCGGCCCGTACTTCTTCAGACGTGCGGAACATCCGCAGAGTTTCCGTTCCGGGCGCCGAATTTCGGCTGCCGTGCCGGCGCAGTGCCGGACCGCCGGCTCAACTGCCCGGTTGCCGCTTCGGTGGCCGCCTCAGCCGGCGGTCGCCTGCCGCTGTGTGCTGTCGAGTTGGGCGCAGCCCTTGACCGCGAGGTCGAGCAGACCGTCGAGTTCCTCACGGGCGAACGGCACGCCCTCCGCGGTGCCTTGCACCTCGACGAAGCGTCCGTCGCCGGTGCAGACCACGTTCATGTCGGTTTCCGCCCGTACATCCTCCTCGTAGCACAGGTCCAGCAGCGGGACGGCGTCGACGATGCCGACGCTGACTGCCGCGACGGTCCCGGTCAGCGGCTGTGCCTTGCTCTTGATCAGTTTCTTCCCCTGCGCCCAGCTGACGGCGTCGGCCAGTGCGACGTACGCGCCGGTGATGGCCGCGGTACGGGTGCCGCCGTCGGCCTGGAGGACGTCGCAGTCGAGCACGACGGTGTTCTCGCCGAGCGCCTTGTAGTCCACAACCGCCCGCAGGGAACGCCCGATGAGACGGGAGATCTCATGCGTGCGTCCACCGATCTTGCCGCGTACGGACTCACGGTCGCCGCGGGTGTTGGTGGAGCGGGGCAGCATCGCGTACTCGGCGGTGACCCAGCCCTCGCCGCTTCCCTTGCGCCAGCGCGGCACCCCTTCCGTCACGCTGGCGGTGCACAGGACCCGGGTGTCGCCGAAGGAGATCAGGACAGATCCCTCGGCGTGCTTGCTCCAGTCGCGGTCGATGGTGATGGGGCGCAACTGGTCGGCCGTACGGCC
>DATMEI010000218.1:0-5110 GCA_035556995.1 Streptomyces sp. | reverse complement strand
CTTCGAGTCACCGCGGCTGCTGGTCGTGGCCGATTCCCGCCCGTGCTGGCAGTTCTGCCACGTCGAGGACCTGGTCAGCGCCCTTCAGTACGCCGTCCTGGAGAAGGCCGACGGCGAGCTCGCGGTCGGCTGCGACGGTTGGCTGGAGCAGGAGGAGGTCGAGGAGCTGACGGGCATCCGGCGCATGGAACTGCCCTCGGCAGTCGCCCTGGGTGCTGCGTCCCGGCTGCACCGGCTGGGCCTGACGCCCTCGCCCGCAGGCGACCTGGCGTACACCATGCATCCCTGGGTCGTCTCCGGTTCCCGGCTGCACGACGCGGGCTGGCGGCCTCGCTGGACGAACGAAGAGGTGCTGGCGGAGCTGCTCGAGGAGGTCGCCGGGCGGCATACGCTCGCGGGGCGCCGGCTGGGGCGTACAGAGGCCGCCACCGCGGCGGGTGCGGGTGCGACGGTCGCCCTGCTGGGCACGGCGGCCCTTGTGCGCAGGGCACGCAAGCGGCGCGGCCTGTAAGCACCGAGGGACGCCATTCCGCGGGTACTTCGTGTATGTGCCCGCGCTTCCTGGTGCTCCAGGTTCCGCCCGTGAGGGCTCGTACGGCAGCATGAAGCCATGGCGCAGAAGAACGACCACCCCGGTGAGCAGGCGGCGACCGACCCGATCCGCCTGCTGGGCATCCGCGACGCACCACTCTCCGTCGACGAGGTCTTCGCTGCCGTCGGCGACGCGGCAGCGGGAGGCACCGCACTCTTCGTGGGGACGGTCCGGGACCACGACGGCGGTGCTGATGTCACTCGTCTGGGGTACTCCTCGCATCCGACAGCCGAGGCCGAACTGCGCCGGGTCGCGGAGAAGGTGGCCGCCGACTTCCCGGTGCGCGCCCTGGCCGCGGTGCACCGGGTGGGCGAATTGTCTGTAGGAGACCTCGCGGTCGTCGTGGCGGTTTCCTGCCCCCACCGCGGGGAGGCGTTCGACGCCTGCCGCCGGCTCATCGACAACCTCAAACACGAGGTCCCGATCTGGAAGCACCAGTCCTTCACGGACGGCACAGAAGAGTGGGTCGGCGCGTAGAGCCGTCGTTGAGGGGCGGTGGTTGGGCGACGGGTGGGCGGGTCGACGCGTAGCGCCGTCACTCCCCGGGTAAGAGGCTGGCGCGCAGCGTGGGCGGGATGGCGTAGAGCCGTCACCGTGGCAGGCGACCGCAGCACCCGTACGGCCCGTACGGTGCATGTTCCGCTTGCGTAACCCGGCCCCGGGAAAGAGCGTTGTCCTGCCGAGAGTTAATCTGCTCATCGGCCGTTGTGCTCGGCTGACGTCGGTCGGCGACGTTTTTCACAAGGGGTCGGGAGGTCTTCATGGCGGCACTCTCGTGGTTGCTGATTCCGATTCTTGGCGCTGTCGTAGCGGGTGTCTGGGGCAGCTGGGCAAGCAGGCGCCGGACGGGTATTCCGGATTCAGCCGGAGTCGCCGGCTATGAGCGTTTCCGTGCAGCCATGGAGCGTTCACGAGGCGACGAAGGTCCGGAATCCGCCGGGGCGGAACGCCCTGCGGAACCCATCGTGACCGCTGTCCGGCCGACCCCGGACGGCCCGGCCCGGACAGCCGAATGACTGTGCGATCCCGTACTGTCATGGCATGCCACGCCGCACCGCGACGATGCTCGCATCCACGTTGCTGCTCATAGGTCTGCTTTGTGCCGGGGTGCTGATCAAGGTGCCCTACGCCGAGATGTCGCCCGGCCCCACGGTCAATACGCTTGGTGAGCACGACGGAGAACCGGTGCTCAACATCAAGGACCGCAAGACGTACGAGACGTCAGGCCACCTGAACATGACGACGGTCCGCGTCACGGGTGCCGACTACCGGATGAACCTGGCGGAGGCCGTCAGCGGCTGGCTCCAGCACGACAGCGCGGTCGTTCCGCACTCGACGCTCTATCCGGAGGACAAGTCGGCCAAGGAGGTCGACGAGGAGAACGCCGAGGAGTTCAGCGCCTCCCAGGAGAGCGCCAAGGTGGCCGCGCTCGAAGAACTGGGAACCCGGGTCCCTTCACATGTCATCGTCGGCTCCGTCGTCAAGGGCGGCGCCTCCCAGGGCAAGCTGCACGCCGGTGACGTCCTCCGCGCCGTCGACGGCAAGACGGTCAAGGACCCGAAAGACGTCGCGGCTGTGGTGACCAAGCACAAGCCCGGCCAGAAGGTCCGCTTCACCGTCATCCCCGCCGCGAAGGCCAAGGCGGCGCAGAAGGCCGGGAAGAAGCTGTCCGCACGCGACGAGCGGCAGATAGTCGTCGGCACGAAGAAGGCCGGCGACGACGGACGGGCGATAGTCGGCATCCAGCCTGCGATCGGTCACGTCTTCCCGTTCGACATCGACATCAAGCTCGCCGACGTCGGCGGCCCCAGCGCCGGACTGATGTTCTCGCTCGGCATCGTCGACAAGCTGACCCGCGAGGACCTCACCGGCGGCTCGTTCGTGGCCGGTACGGGCACCATCGACGAGAAGGGCAAGGTCGGCGCCATCGGCGGTATCCAGATGAAGACGGTCGCCGCCCGCGCCAAGGGCGCCAAGTACTTCCTCACCCCCGAGGACAACTGCCCTGCCGCGGCCAAGGACAGGCCCGCCGGCCTCACCCTGGTGAAGACAGGCACGATGGGCGACGCCATGGACGCGCTGGAGAAGATCCGCAAGGACGACACGGCCGCCATCCCGAAGTGCAAGGCGAGCTGACGGCCGCGATCCCCGACTCACGTGTCCCGTACTCAGGTTCCCGTGGTCCGTATTCAGGTTCCCGGGGTCGTTCCTCTTCCCGGGGTCATTCCTCGAACGTCGCCGCCAGCGCCTCCGCCAGCCCGGGCACCAGGCCGGCTCCGGTCAGCACCTCTGTCGTTGCGTCCTTCTCGCGCAGCCGCAGAGCCGACTCCCGTGTGCCGTCCCGCAGTACGGCCACCGTCATGCGGACCTCCTGACGTTCGGGGTGCTCGGCGACCCACTTCGTGAGCTCCTCCTCGGCTCCCTCCCGCTGGAGTTCCTCCGGCACGGCCTCCTCGGCCGACTGCGGGAGCATCAGCCGTTCCACTGTCATGGCGCAGCCCGCGACGGAGTCGGGCCAGGCGATCGTCGCCAGGAATTCGTCGAGCGGAGCACCCGTGGGGAGCTCGTCCTGTTCCACGGGCGTGAGCGCGGTGCCGGGCCGGCCGGTGTCGTCGAAGCCGAGCTGACCTGCGAGTTCGGGTTCCTGTTGACGCAGCCGATCCGTATCGACAAGGGCGAACAGGCGGCTGGGCTGATCCCAGCCCAGACCCGCCGCGTACTCGTCGAGCTCCAGTACCGCCTGGGTGAGCGGGTTGGAGGCCAGGGGCGTGCCGTCGGTGGGGAGGTTGTCCATCTCTATATCCTGCCGCCTTGCACCCCGGGATCGGGAACTGGGTAAAGGTTCGTTAAGTTGCATGAGTGGGCCTACGATGCGGGCCCGTCCTCATCCACTGCGATCTTCGAGGTGCGCACCTTGGCTTTCCAGATGCCGGACCGTGGCTCAGGCGGTCCCACAGGGCCACGGATCAGAGTGGGCCGGCCATCCCGGCGCGCCCGGACGTTGTTGATGACAGTGGGCGTGCTCGCCGTGCTGGCCATGCTCTTCGTCATGTTCGCCGGGTTCTGGACCGACTGGCTCTGGTACCGCTCTGTGGCATACAGCTCGGTCTTCACCAAGACTCTGTGGACCAAGGTCGGCATGTTCGCCGTCTTCGGCCTGCTGATGTCCGGAGCGGTCGGACTCAACATCTGGCTCGCCCACAGGCTGCGTCCGCCGCTCAGTGCCATGTCGCTGGAGCAGCAGAGCCTCGACCGCTACCGCATGGGCATCGCCCCTTACAAGAAGTGGGTGCTGCTGGGAGTCACGGCTCTCGTCGGGCTGATCGCGGGCGCTTCGGCTGCCGGTCAGTGGCGCACCTGGCTGATGTGGATCAACGGCGTCTCGTTCGGCAAGTCCGACGCCCACTTCGGCAAGGACATCTCCTTCTACGCCTTCGACCTGCCGTGGTACCGATTCTTGCTCAGCTTCGGCTTCGGCGCGGCTGTGCTGTCGTTGATCGCCGCTGCGCTCGTGCACTACCTGTACGGCGGGCTGCGCATCACCACACCGGGTGCTCGCGCGACGGCGCAGGCCACGGGGCATCTGTCCGTGCTGCTGGGCTTCTTCGTCGCCCTCAAGGCCGTGGCCTACTGGCTCGACCGGTACGGACTGGCCGTGAAGTCGGGCGACTTCAAGGCCACGGACAACTGGACGGGTCTGAAGTACGTCGACGCCAACGCGTATCTCCCCGCGAAGACGATCCTCTTCTGCATCGCCATCATCTGCGCGCTGCTCTTCTTCGCCACCATCTGGCGCCGTACCTGGCAGCTGCCGGTGATCGGCTTCGGTCTCATGGTGCTCTCGGCCATCCTGATCGGCGGGCTCTACCCGGCGATCGTGCAGAAGTTCCAGGTCCAGCCGAACGAGCAGGCCAAGGAAACGCCGTACATCGAGAAGAACATCAAAGCGACGAGAGACGCCTACGACATCGACGATTCGCAGGTGAGGGATTATTCGGGCACCAGCAAGGAGGGCAAGGAACAGCTGCGCGACGCCGCTGACACCACCGCCAGCACGCGACTGCTCGACCCGAACATCGTCTCGCCGACCTTCCAGCAGAAGCAGCAGGTGAGGGGCTACTACCAGTTCCCCGCGACGCTCGACGTGGACCGTTACAAGAACAAGGACGGCAAGGAGCAGGACACTGTCGTCGGTCTCCGGGAGATCAACACCGACGGCATCCCGGAGAAGAACTGGATCAACGAGCACTTCAAGTACACCCACGGCTTCGGGATGGTCGCCGCCAAGGGCACCACGGTCGACAACGACGGTGCGCCGGCCTTCACCGAGAAGGACCTCCCGCCCAAGGGCAACAAGGGCAAGTACGAGGGGCGCGTCTACTACGGCGAGAGCACCAACCAGTACTCGATCGTCGGCGGGAGGTCCTTCTCGGTGAAGGCCGGCGCACCGTCGTTGTCGACCGTGGTGCCCTTGGCGGCGACCATCCCGAAGCCGTGGGTGTACTTGAAGTGCTCGTT
>DATMEI010000217.1:0-4795 GCA_035556995.1 Streptomyces sp. | reverse complement strand
CTGGGCCTGCGGGAGAAGCTCGGCTGGTGGGAGAACCGGCCGCTGTACGGGTGGAAGGTCCTCGTGCCGCGGACCAAGGAGCAGGCGGGCGCGATGAGCGAGCGGCTGCGGGCGTACGGCGCCATGCCCTGCGAGGTGCCGACGATCGCCGTCGAGCCGCCCCGCACCCCCGCCCAGATGGAGCGGGCCGTGAAGGGCCTGGTCACCGGCCGGTATGAGTGGGTCATCTTCACGTCCACGAACGCGGTCAAGGCCGTACGGGAGAAGTTCGAGGAGTACGGCCTTGACGCCCGCGCCTTCGCGGGGATCAAGGTCGCTGCGGTGGGTGAGCAGACCGCGAAGTCGCTGGTCGAGTTCGGTGTGAAGCCGGACCTCGTGCCCAGCGGTGAGCAGTCCGCCGCGGGGCTGCTGGAGGACTGGCCGCCCTACGACCCGGTGTTCGACCCCATCGACCGTGTCTTCCTGCCCCGTGCCGACATCGCCACGGAGACCCTGGTGGCCGGGCTGATCGAGCTGGGCTGGGAGGTCGACGACGTCACCGCGTACCGCACGGTGCGGGCCTCGCCTCCGCCCGCAGAGACGCGCGAGGCGATCAAGGGCGGCGGCTTCGACGCGGTGCTGTTCACCTCGTCGTCGACGGTGCGGAATCTGGTCGGCATCGCGGGCAAGCCGCACAACGTCACCGTCATCGCATGTATCGGGCCCGCCACTGCCAAGACGGCCGAGGAGCACGGGCTCCGGGTCGATGTGATGTCGCCGGAGCCGTCGGTTCACAAGCTGGCCGAGGCGCTGTCGGACTTCGGCGCGAAGCGCCGTGCGGAGGCGGTCGCGGCGGGCGACGCAGTGAAGCGGCCGAGCGAGAAGCGCCCGGCCAGGAGGAGGGCACGCTCATCGTGAGCACGCACGTACCCGGCGGTGCCGGTTCCGGTTCTGCTTCCGGCTCCGGCTCCGGCTCCGGCTCCGGCTCCGGCTTCGGTTCTGGTTCCGGTTCCGGTGGCTTTCCGGCGGTCCGCCCGCGGCGGCTGCGTACCACCCCGGCCATGCGCCGGATGGTCGCGGAGTACCGGCTGCACCCGGCCGAGCTGATCCTGCCCGTCTTCGTCCGCGACGGCATCAGCGAGCCGGTGCCGGTCTCCTCGATGCCCGGTGTCGTGCAGCACACGCGCGAGTCCCTGAAGAAGACGGCGGCCGAGGCCGTACGCGCGGGCGTCGGCGGAATCATGATCTTCGGTGTGCCGAAGGAGCAGGACAAGGACGCGGTCGGCACCCCCGGCACCGACCCCGACGGCATCCTTCAGGTGGCTCTGCGGGACGTACGGGCCGAGGTCGGCGACGACCTCGTCGTCATGTCGGACCTGTGCCTGGACGAGACCATCGACCACGGTCACTGCGGAGTCCTGGACGCCCGCGGCAGGGTGGACAACGACGCCACTCTGGAGCGGTATGCCGAAATGGCGTGCGTCCAGGCAGAAGCGGGCGCCCATGTGCTCGGCCCGAGCGGAATGATGGACGGCCAGATCGGTCACGTACGACGGGCTCTGGACGAAGCGGGCCACCAGGACGTGTCGCTGTTCGCCTACACCGCGAAGTACTCCTCCGCCTTCTACGGCCCCTTCCGCGAGGCCGTCGCCTCCTCGCTCAAGGGCGACCGCAAGACGTACCAGCAGAACCCGGCCAACGCCCGCGAATCGCTGCGCGAACTCTCCCTCGACCTGGCGGAGGGCGCGGACATGGTGATGGTCAAGCCGGGGCTGCCGTATCTGGACGTCCTCCGCGACTTCGCGGAGCGGGCCGACGTGCCTGTCGGCGTCTACCAGATCTCCGGTGAGTACGCGATGGTCGAAGCGGCGTCGCAGAACGGCTGGATCGACCGCGACGCCGCGATCATGGAGACCCTGACCAGCTTCAAGCGGGCGGGCGCGAACCTGATCCTGACGTACTGGGCGCTGGAGGCCGCAGGCAAGCTGTAGCCGCCTGCGGCCGCCCGGCCCCGGCGTTGTTCAGGGCTTCTTTCCGATGCCCGCGTAGAAGAAGACGTCCTTGTCGGTGACCCCGGATTCTCCGTCGGGGCGCCAGCGGTGGGTGGTCGTCAGACCCGGTTCGATCAGCTCGGTGCCGTCGAAGAAGCGCTCGATCTCCGCCTTGGTGCGTATCTGGGCGGGGGTGCCGCTCTGCCGGTAGACCGCCACGGCGTCCTCCGCCGCGGGGTTGAAGTCGGGGGTGGCGTGAGAGAGCACCAGGAAGCTGCCTGACGCGAGCCGGTCGACCATCGCCCGCACGATCTCGTACGGCCTGTTCTCGTCCGGGAGGAAGTGCGTCACAGCGAGCAGAGACAGCGCCACGGGCTCGTCCAGGTCGACTGTCGAACGGAGCCGGGAGTCGTCGAGTATGGAGTCGCGGCGCAGGTCGGCGTGTACGTACGCGGTACGGCCCTGCGGACTGCTGAGCGTCAGCGCATCGGTGTACTCCAGCACGGTGGGGTCGTTGTCGGCGTAGACCACGCGTGCGTCGGGAGCGACCTCCTGGGCGACCTGGTGCAGGTTGGGCTCGGTCGGAATGCCGGTGCCGATGTCGATGAACTGGCGGACGCCGTATTCGGAGGCGAGGGTGCGGGTGGCGCGGTGCATGAAGTCCCGGTTCGCCCGCGCGCCGGTGACGATGAAGGGGAAGACCTGCTTCACCTTCTCGGCTGCTTCCTGGTCGACCGGATACCAGTCCTTGCCGCCGAGGTAGTAGTCATACATACGGGCCGAGTGGGCCTTGCTCGTGTCGATCTGGGCGGGCTGTTCGCCGGAACCGGTCATCAGTGTGCTTCCTCTTCTGCTGCTGCCCGTCCAGGTCAGACCGCTCGGCGATTCGACAACAGCGCTTCGGTGCAAGGAAGTTGAAAGTATCAGAGCGCGCTCGCAGCTTGAAGGCCTGATCACGCGGCATGCGGGACGGTCTCCACTGCGGGTGCGGTTCCGGATGCGAGGACGGCCCGTGCCGGCGTCCCCCGCGGTGGCGGCGGGGGAGCCGGGGGCCGGTGAATCAGAAGATGCCCTGGCCGGGGGTGAGGATGCCGGACGGGTCGTAGCGGCGGCGGGCCGCGGCCAGAGCGGGCCAGGCGCGCCCGAAGTGGTCCCGCCAGTCTGCGCGTTCGAAGGGGATCGAGCCCACCGGGTACTGCTTGCCGCCCGCGTCACGCACCAGCTCGTACGCCGCGCGGTTGGCGGCGACCAGGCGCTTCACGGTGGCCGGGGCGTCCGGCGGGCCCGTACGCAGGACAGCCAGCAGGTACGGCACCGGGTCGTCCGGCATCCGCAGCAGCGGCGTGCGCAGCACCTTCCGGTTCAGGGGGTAGAGCAGCACGACGCCGCTCGTTCCGATGTCTTCGGGCCTGAGGTCGCGGAGGATGCCGGAGGCCAGTTCCTCGGCCTCGGACGAGGGCAGCAGCAGGTTGAGCCAGGGGTGCGGATCGTCCCAGAGGCCCGACTCCTTCTGCTCGGCCACGGAGGGCGCGAGCCGGTCGAGGAAGGTGAAGTAGTCGAGAGTTTCGGCGGCCATGCCTTCGGGTTCGAAGCGCAGCCCCGCCAGGAGCTGTTCGTCGTCGGGCTCGGGGCCGGCGGGCGGCCCGTACGCGACGGCCTCCAGCACATGGACGCGGAAGGCGCCGGTCTCGTCGGGAAGGACGAGACCCTCGACGTAGTCGAAGCGGCGTTCGGCCGTCAGCCGCCGCTGGTCCTCCAGATACACCGACAGGTCCTCGTACGGCAGTTGGAAGTGCCGCACCGTCCTGGGGGCCCGTACGAGGCGCAGAGTCGCGCCGACGACGATGGCGCTCTGGCCGAGGCCCGCCCGTACGGCATCGAACAGGTCGGCGTGACGGGTCGCCGAGCATCGCGTCAACTCTCCCGCGCCGGTGACGACTTGGAGCTCTGTGACGGTGTCGGTCTGCGCGCCGTGCTGATGGGTCTGGCCGCCGAGACCGCCGACGGAGAGGGTGCCGCCGACGGAGAGTTCGAGGTAGTCGGTGAAGACCGGCGGCGTGAGCCCCTGCCGCAGCGTGGACTTGGCGACCTCGCTCCAGCGGGCACCCGCGCCCACGGTCACGGTGCGTCCCCGTACCGCGCCGATGTGGTTCAGCGGGGTCGTCTCGATCACCAGGCCGCCCTTGACCTGCGCCTGGCCGTACGTCGTGTGTCCCTGGCCGCGCGGAGCGACAGCGATCTTGTGGCGACGGCAGAACCGCACCATCACCACGATGTCGTCGACCGAACCGGGCCGCAGCACGGCGGCGGGACGACGGTGCACGATGTGCCCGAAGTCCTCGGCGGCGGCGTCGCGTGAGGCGTCGTCGGTGAGCAGCGTCCCGTCGAGCGGCGGCACTTCGTCGAAGGGGGAATCCGCGGACCGGGGACGTCCGGTTGCCCAGGCGCGCGCCGCCGGGTCGAATCCCACGACGGCGGCTGCCGTGGCCAGGCCGTACAGGGCGGCCGTCCGTCTAGTCGGTTCCGAGCGCATGCGTGTCCTCCTGAGGCCTGCGAATACGGGGGCTTCTCCGGCGGTGGATGCTACTTGCACGGGGATGCCCGCGCGGCTCTTTACCCTTGTGGGGGACCGCAAGTGATGGAGCGTCACGCCGATGGGCCCAGGTGAGAAGGAAGCAGGGGCAGGCTGCCGGCCTCAGGGGAGATCCGTCGGTCCTGACGTCCCGTCACTCAGCGTGGGCGCGGACGTGTCCGCCCGGCACGTCGGGCTGAGCTCCTTCGGGTGGAAGCTCCACGATCAGGTCCGCCCTCGCGCGGCCCGGGGC
>DATMEI010000216.1:0-9774 GCA_035556995.1 Streptomyces sp. | reverse complement strand
GGCTTCGGCGGTCCCGGCGGCGAACTGGCGGCCCGGGTGAGTGAGCGCTGCTTCCACCACCTCGAGGCTCCGGTACTGCGCGTATCGGGCTTCGACATCCCCTATCCGCCGCCGATGCTGGAACGGCATCATCTGCCCGACGTGGACCGCGTGCTGGACGCGGTCTCAAGGCTCCAGTGGGAGAGCGAGTGGCGCTCCGACGAGGGAGCCGAGGGAGGGATGCGCTGATGGCGTCGGTACGCGAGTTCAACCTTCCCGACCTGGGCGAAGGTCTGACGGAAGCCACAGTCGTACGGTGGCTGGTCGCCGTCGGCGACGTGGTGGCCGTCGACGAGCCGGTCATCGAGGTCGAGACGGCCAAGGCGCTGGTGGACGTTCCCTGTCCGTACGGCGGTGTGGTCACGGCGCGCTACGGCGAGGAGGGCGCGGAGATCCCGGTCGGAGCGGCGCTGCTGACGGTGGCGGTCGGAGCGTCCGAGGAGACGGCGCAGCCGGGCGCGTCCCCGGCGCACGTACATACGGCTGCGCGAGGCACCGCCGAGGACGCGGGAGAGGGCGCCGGCACGAACGGCGGCAAGGACTCCGGCAAGGACGCCACGGACAGCTCCGGCAATGTGCTCGTCGGCTACGGCACCGGCGCCTCCGCGGGACGCCGCCGCCGGACGCGCCCCGTCGACGGCTTCCGCCTCCCACCCGGCACGGGCAAGGGAGGAGCTGCCGTCCCGTCGTCGGCAGGGGTCTCCGCCCGTCCGGGCGGCGAGGAGGGCCCGGTCGCCGTCATCTCGCCGCTCGTGCGGCGCCTCGCCCGCGAACACGACCTCGACCTGCGCCGCATCACCGGCTCCGGCCCCGAC
This sequence comes from Streptomyces sp., assembly GCA_035556995.1. GTDB lineage: Bacteria > Actinomycetota > Actinomycetes > Streptomycetales > Streptomycetaceae > Streptomyces. The sequence goes on along the minus strand of DATMEI010000216.1, from coordinate 8,920 downwards.
GGCCTCATCCTGCGCGCGGACGTGGAGCGCGCGGCACGCTCCCGTACGGGCACCGAAGACGCGGCACAGCGGGCCGGGCAGGCAGCTGGACAGCCGGCGGGGGTGACGTCCGGGCAGCCGGCCGGTGTGACGACAGGACAGACCGCCGGACAGACCGCCGGTCAGACGGCCACCCGCATTCCGCTGACCGGATTCCGCGGCACCGTCGCGGACAAGCTCTCGCGCAGCCGCCGCGAGATCCCCGACGCGACCTGCTGGGTGGACGCCGACGCGACGGAACTGTTCGCCGCGCGCCGCGCCATGAATGTGCACGGAGCAGTGCACGAAGGTCCCAAGATCTCCCTGCTGGCGCTTCTCGCCCGTATCTGTACGGCCGCGCTGTCCCGCTTCCCCGAGCTGAACGCGACGGTGGACACCGAAGCCCGGGAGGTGCTTCAGCACCCGCAGGTCCATCTCGGCTTCGCCGCCCAGACCCCGCGGGGCCTCGTCGTCCCGGTCGTGCGTGACGCGCACACCCGCGACGCCACCCGGCTCAGCGTGGAACTCGCCCGGCTCACGGAGTCCGCCCGCGCAGGCACCCTCACGCCCCGCGAGATGACCGGCGGCACCTTCACCCTCAACAACTACGGCGTGTTCGGCGTCGACGGATCGACCCCGATCATCAATCACCCCGAGTCCGCGATGCTCGGTGTGGGCCGTATCGCCGAGAAACCGTGGGTGGTGGACGGCCAGTTGGCGGTCCGGCGAGTGGTGCAGCTGTCCTTCACCTTCGACCACCGGGTGTGCGACGGCGGTACGGCGGGCGGCTTCCTGCGCCATGTCGCCGACTGCGTGGAACAGCCCGCGGTGCTGCTCCGTACGCTCTAGGGCGTGACTCCCGACGTCCATGCGGACAAGCCCCACAAGACCTGCGAGCCCCGCGAACCCGGCAAGCCGTACAAGCACGATGCCGTCGTCCTCGCCGGCGGCGGTGCCAGGCGCCTCGGCGGCGCCGACAAGCCCGCCCTGACCGTCGGCGCCCGCTCGCTGCTCGACCGCGTGCTGTCGGCGTGCGCGGACGCGACGACCACGGTCGTCGTCGGTCCGCGCAGGGCGACCCGTCGCCCGGTGCTGTGGGTGCGTGAGGAACCGCCCGGCGGCGGCCCGCTCGCCGCGCTCGACGCGGGCCTGCGCCACATCACCGAGGAGACGGTGCTCGTCCTCTCCGCCGATCTGCCGTTCCTGCGGGAGAGCACCGTACGGACGCTGCTGGCCGCCGTGGACGAGGCTCCCCAGCACGCACGGGGCTCAGAGGGCTCAGAGAACTCAGCGGGCGCGGAGAGCTTCGAGGGCGCCCTCCTCGACGACGGCCGCGACCAGCCGCTGCTCGCCGCCTACCGCACCGAGCCGCTGCGCCGTGAACTGGCCCTGATGCGAACCGAGTACGGCCGGCTCACCGGCCTCCCCTTGCGACTTCTCCTTCCTGAGCTGAGACTTCGTCGCGTACCCGCGTCGTCCGACACATCCGACGCCCTCGACTGCGACACCTGGGACGACGTCGCCGCCGCGAGGGCCCGTATCAGGGAGCATGACACCGTGCTGGACGAATGGACGGCCGCAGTAAAGGCCGAACTCGGCATCGAACTCGACGTCGACACCGACGCGATCCTCGACCTGGCACGCGACGCCGCACACGGCGTGGCACGCCCCGCGGCACCGCTGACCACCTTCCTCGTGGGGTACGCCGCCGCCATGCAGGGCGGATCGCCGCAGCAGGTGGCGGAAGCCGCCCGCAAGGCGGCCCAGCTTGCGGTCCGTTGGGCGGAGGAGGAAAAGGAAGCCGAAGAAGCCGAGGAAGCCGACGGCGAGCGATGAGCGGCGCTGACGAACTCGACGAGGCGATCGCACTGGCCAACGGGTCCGCGTACGGGCACGGTGCCGGCACCGGCGCGGGCACCGGCACCGCCGCACAGTCCGGGCCGGCTTCCGTTTCCGCCGCCGGGCAGGGCGAGACACCGCGCCCCCGTCGTACCGGGGCGGAGCGGCGCCCGACCGGCAGCCGCGCCGACGGCGCCCGCGACAACACCGCCCCCGACGGCACCCGCAGCAACCCCCGCGCCCACGTCGCCGGCGCCCCCGGCGACGACGAGCTGGACGCGCCCGACTGGCTCACCCCCGACTCCGGCAAGGGCCACCACCGCAGCCGTCACAGCGACCGCCCCCGGGAGCACTCCCACGACCTCGCCTGGCCCGACGCCCGTACGTACGCCACCCGCACCGCCGGCCCTCTCCCGTCCTGCACCCTCCCCCTCGACCAGGCGCTGCACCACACCCTCGACACCCCTCTGGACGCCCTCAGCGACCTGCCCTCCTTCGACACCTCCGCCATGGACGGCTGGGCCGTGTCGGGCCCGGGCCCCTGGGAGCTGGCGGAGGGCGAGGACAGCGCGAGCAACGGCCTCCTCGCCGGCGACCGCCGCGAACCGCGTGCACTGCCCGACGGGCGCGCGATCCGCATCGCGACCGGAGCCCGCGTGCCGCCGGACGCGAGCGCGGTGCTGCGCAGCGAGTACGGCGAACTCGACGGCAGCCGCCTCCTCACGAACCGCAGGCCTCAGCCCGGAGCCGACATCCGCCCGCGCGGCCAGGAGTGCCGCTCCGGCGACCGGCTGCTGCCGGCGGGCACTCCGGTCACCCCTGCTGTGCTCGGCCTCGCCGCCGCCGCGGGGTACGACCGTCTGACCGTCACCAGGCGCCCGCGTGCGGAAGTCCTCGTGCTGGGTGACGAGTTGCTGCACCGCGGCGTGCCCCACGACGGCCGCATCCGGGACGCGCTCGGCCCGATGCTCGAACCCTGGCTCGCCGCGATCGGTGCCGAGGTGCTGGTCACCAGGCGTCTCGGCGACGACGCGGAGGCGCTGCACGAAGCGGTGGCCACGACCACCGCCGACATCCTCGTCACCACCGGTGGCACCGCACACGGCCCGGCCGACCATCTGCGCCCCACACTTGCCCGCGCGGGAGCACGTCTCCTCATCGAGGGCGTACGCGTACGGCCCGGCCATCCCATGCTGCTCGCGCGGCTGCCGGGCAGGCGCGGCGCTCAAGGGCCCGGCGCCGGCCCGTACCTCGTCGGACTGCCGGGCAATCCGCTGGCGGCACTCTCGGGTCTGGTGACGCTCGCGGCGCCCCTGATCCGTACGCTCGCCGACCGCCCCGCCGAACAGGACCCGTACGCCGCGCTCACCGACGAGGTACACGGGCATCCCCGCGACACCAGGCTCGTGCCGGTGTCGTACGTGCCCGCGAAGTCCCTGGCCCGTCCGCTGCACTACAACGGACCCGCCATGCTGCGCGGTGTCGCCACCGCCACCGCCCTGGCTGTCGTCCCACCGGGCGGTGCCGCCTCCGGCAACAGCGTTCAGGTGCTGCCGCTCCCCTGGTTCACCTGGTGAGCAGTCAAGTGACCGACCAATACCGCATTCTGCTGCCCCGCTCCGAGGTGAGCCCTCAACTCCAGGTCGGGCGGCGGCTGCTGGCCGCGCTTCTGGTCCTGATGTCGACCGTCCTCATCGTCTACTTCGACCGTGCGGGCTACAACGACAACCACGACGGCAGCGTCTCCTTCGTCGACGCCGTCTACTACACGACCGTCACGCTCTCCACCACCGGCTACGGCGACATCGCCCCCGTCAGCGACGGCGCCCGCATCGTCAACGTCCTGCTCGTCACGCCGCTTCGCATCCTCTTCCTGATCATCCTCATCGGCACCACACTCGAGGCGCTCACGGACCGCACCCGCGAGCAGTGGCGCCTGTCCCGCTGGAGGTCCCAGTTGCGCGACCACACAGTCGTCGTCGGCTTCGGTACGAAGGGCCGCTCGGCGGCGCAGACTCTGCTGTCCACAGGTGTGGGCCGCGAGCGGATAGTGGTCATCGATCCCAATCACCATGTGGCCAAGGCTGCGAGCGACGAGGGATATGTGAGCGTGGCGGGCGACGCCACCCGCAGTGACGTCCTCGCCCGCGCCGAGGTGCGGCGCGCGAAGCAGATCGTTATCGCGACGCAGCGCGACGACACCGCGGTGCTCGTCACGCTCACCGCACGCCAGCTCAACCCCCGCCTCAAGATCGTCGCGGCCGTGCGGGAGGAGGAGAACGTCGCGCTGCTTCGTCAGTCGGGCGCCGACTCCGTGATCACGAGCGCGAGCGCCGCCGGCCGCCTCCTCGGGCTCTCCGTGCTCAGTCCGAACGCGAGCTCCGTCATGGAGGACCTCATCCAGCAGGGCTCCGGGCTCAGCCTCAACGAACGTCCCGTCACCAAGGCCGAGGTGGGGCAATCCCCGAGGGACTGCAAGGACCTGGTGGTCACGGTCGTGCGGGGACACCGTCTCCTCGGCTACGACGACCCGCAGGCGGACCCCTTGGAGTCCACCGACAGGGTCGTGGTGATCCAGCGTTCGAAGGCTCCGCACCCGGGAGGCCTCCCGGGCGGCAGCACAGACCCGACACACAGCGGCGGTCCGGGTGCCATGGGCAACTCCGGGAATCCCGGCGGCAAGGGCGGCGTGGGTTTCTGGCGGAACGAGCGCAGAAGCGGCGACTGAACGCCCAGCGGCGGGGCGTGCAGAGGGAGTTGAGCCGGGAGAGCAGGGGCCGAGTGGTGTGACGGGAGCGCGGGGTGGTGACGTACGGGGGCGGCCTGGGAGTAGCGTCGGCCCCATGGGTACGTCCAACTCCACGATGCACGCGGTCACCATTCCCGAACCCGGCGGGCCCGACGCCCTGGTCTGGGCCGAGGTCCCCGTCCCCGAACCAGGCGAGGGCGAGGTGCTGGTCGAGGTGACGGCGAGCGCCGTCAACCGCGCCGACCTGCTGCAGCGGCAGGGTTTCTACGATCCACCACCCGGCGCCTCTCCGTATCCCGGCCTCGAATGCTCGGGACGCATCGCCGCGCTCGGGCCCGGGGTGAGCACCTGGACTGTCGGCGACGAGGTGTGCGCACTGCTCGGCGGCGGCGGTTACGCCGAGAAGGTCGCAGTGCCGACCGGTCAGCTGCTGCCCGTACCGGACGGCATCGACGTGGCGACAGCCGCATCGCTGCCCGAAGTGACCAGCACCATCTGGTCGAACGTCTTCATGGTCGCCCATCTGCGCCCCGGCGAGACGCTGCTCGTACACGGCGGCGGCAGCGGCATCGGCACCATGGCGATCCAGCTGGCGAAGGCCGTGGGCGCGACCGTCGCGGTCACCGCCGGCAGCAAGGAGAAGCTGGACCGGTGCGCGGAACTGGGCGCCGACATCCTGATCAACTACCGCGAACAGGACTTCGTCGAAGAGCTGCGCGCGGCCACCGACGGCCAGGGCGCCGACGTCATCCTCGACATCATCGGCGCCAAGTACCTCAACCAGAACATCAAGGCCCTCGCCTTCAACGGACGTCTCGCCATCATCGGCCTCCAGGGCGGACGCAAGGGCGAGTTGAACCTCGGCGCGCTGCTCTCCAAGCGGGCCGCTGTGACGGCGACTTCACTGCGCGCCCGGCCTGCGGCGGAGAAGGCCGCGATCGTCGCGGCTGTGCGTGAGCACGTCTGGCCGCTGCTGGCCGACGGACGCGTGCAGCCGGTCGTGGACAGCACATTGCCGATGAGCCGAGCCGCGGATGCCCATCGGGCGATGGAGGAGAGCAGCCACGTCGGAAAGATCTTGCTGACGACGTAGGCGCTGACGACACAGAGAGAGCGAGAGCAGCGGCCCTCCCGGATGCCGGGTTTGTCCAATTATGTAACGCTGATTGCATTATTGGACGATCCGCAACGGGAGGGTCTCTGCCGTGAGGCACAGACGCCACACACTCCGCGCGACCGCACTGCTTCCCTGTGTAGCCGTACTGCTGGTCGCGCCCCTCACAAGCGCGGCGTCCGGCCCGGGCGGGCACTCCGACGAGCAGACGGCGTCCTCCTCCGGTCGCAGCCAACCCGCCGCCATGGCACCCGGACTGTCCCCGCAAGAGCCGGATGTGGCCGTCGAGAGCGGGCCCTTCTCCGTGCGTGTGCGTGTCAGCGGCACCGAAGTCGTGGTGAGCACCCCGGACCCCGGCCGGTCCTCGCCCCGGGACAAGTCCTCTGCCCGTGAGCCGGGTCCGCCGGAGAAGTCACCGGGCAGCGCGGGCACTTCGCACAGCTCCACCCAGGGCGGACGCGAGGACGCCCGGCGGCAGACGCCGGGACGGAACGCGGACGAAGACCGCACGGCGAGCTCGCGGCACCCGCACCGCTCACCCGGCTCCGCCCACCCGCACCGGTCGCCTGCGTCCGTACGGCCGGAGCACAGCAGGACGCCGTCGGGCAGGCACCAGCACGTACCGTCCTCCGGCGACTCCTCGGACCGAGCGCACGGAGCCGGCAGAGCCGACGGAGCCGACAGGAGCGACCGCCCCGATGGCCCGGAACGGGCCGACGAGTCCTGGGACGACGGCGACATGGACAACAAGGGCGACGAAGGCGCGGTCTTCGGCACCCACGACCTCTACGCACCGGACCCGCCGGAGCGGAACGCCGGCGACGGGCCGGAGCGTGAGACCAGGCCGGCAGCCGGCGGAGGTGTCTCACCAGTGCTCCCGCTGGGCGCCGGACTGACCTCGATCGGCCTGGGACTCGCCTTGCTGGCCCTGCGGCTGCGGCGCGGCTGAGCGGGCGTCCGCCTGTGAACGGGACTCGGAGGCCGTGTGCCGACGGCATGCATGCAGAATGGGGTCATGACACAGCCGAGCAACGAACGGCAAAGGGAGAACCAGCAGGTCTTGGTCGTCGGACCGGACGGTATGGCTCTCGGCAGCGCCGACTCCAAGGCCGGTGGCGGGGAAGGCGACGAGCAGGCTGAGATCCCCGTCACGGAGATGGTCGAGCAGCCTGCGAAGGTCATGCGGATCGGCAGCATGATCAAGCAGCTGCTCGAAGAGGTGAAGTCCGCTCCGCTGGACGAGGCGAGCCGGGCACGGCTCAGGGAGATCCACACCAGCTCCATCAAGGAGCTGGAAGACGGCCTCGCGCCGGAGCTGATCGAAGAGCTGGAACGGCTCTCGCTCCCGTTCACCGACGACTCCGTGCCGACCGAGGCCGAACTGCGCATCGCGCAGGCACAGCTGGTGGGCTGGCTGGAAGGGCTTTTCCACGGCATCCAGACGGCACTGTTCGCACAGCAGATGGCGGCGCGCGCTCAGCTGGAGCAGATGCGCAGGGCGCTGCCTCCGGGGACGCTCCCCGAGGACGGCACGCTCGGCGACGAGGAACCCGGCCGTCCGCCCCGCTCCGGTGGGCCGTACCTGTAATTCCACGCCCGGAATCCCGCTGTCCGAACGTCCGGACAGCGGGACGTCCGGACAGTGCGACGTCCGGACAGTCCGACGTCCGGACAGCCGAGGACAGCAGCAGCTCAGCCGGCCCCGCCCGGCTCTGTGGGCGGGCGTCCAGTGGGCGGGCGTCCCGCCATCCAGTGGTAGAGCGTCATCGCGACGCTGGTGGCCAGGTTGTAGCTGGAGACCTGGGGCTGCATGGGCAGGGCCACAAGCTGGTCGGCACGCTCCCGCAGCTCGCCGGAGAGCCCGTGCCGCTCCGAGCCGAAAGCGACCAGTGCGTTGTCGGGCAGGGCGAGGGTGCGGATGTCCTGGCCGTCCGGATCGAGCGCAAAGAGCGGACCGTGCGGCAGGCCGGCCGGGTCGCACTGCTCGACCGCCGTCGCGAAGTGCAGTCCAGCACTCGCCCGCACCACGTTGGGGTTCCAGGGATCGACCGTGGCCGTGGTGAGTACGCCCGCCGCGCCCGCTCCCGCAGCGAGACGGATCACCGCTCCCACGTTGCCCAGGTGGCGCGGGTTGTCGAGCACGATCACCGGCGCTGTACGCGCGTCCGCACAGGCCGGGTCAGCATCGACCACCGAGCGCCGGTGACGGCCGCTGCCCCGTACGGCCAGCGCGGCGACTCCGGTGGGATGGGGACGCGGCACAAGTCCGTGCAGCGCCTGCTCGGGTGCCTCGCGCAGCAGCCCGTCCAGCGTCCCCGTCAGATCGGGGGCGAGCTCCTGCGCGAGGGCGAGCACTGCGGCACGGTCCGCGGTCAGCGCGAGGGGCACCTGCGCCTCGAAGCGCAGTGCGTGCTTGAGTGCGTGGAAACCGTCCAGCAGCACGCTGCTCCCGGCCAGTTCACGCCACTGCCGCAGCAGCAGCGCGGCACTGTCCGGGCTCTGCGCAGCCCTCTGCCCGGCGTTCACACCGTCAGCCGTCCGGTCATGCCGTCAGCGTACGGACACGTTGTCGCCGCTCCGCTGACGTGGGACCGCCGTAGCGCCCCCGCCGTCGTCCGTTCCGTCGCCCGAGTCCGGACCCCGCCCCGGGCGGAGCCGTGCACGCAGCCGCTCCCAGCCCCCTGCGGACCGTGCGCCCAGCCACATCAGCGCGACGGTGGGCAGGAAGACGGCGTCGGCCGCGACCATCGCCATCGAGAAGAAGGGCAGTCCGAGCAGCACCGCGATGCTGAGATGCTCGGTGATCATGGCGGCGAGCAGCACGTTCTTGGCGCGACGGTTGAACAGCGCGAACGGGAACGCCACCTGGACCGCGACCGTCCCGTAGGTGACCAGCAGCGTGATCAGACCGCTGCCCGCCAGGACGACGTTCAGCTCCGGCCAGGGGGAGAAGTAGTCCAGATTCATCGGGTAGTAGACGGCGGTGCCGTCCTGCCAGCGGGAACCCTGGATCTTGTACCAGCCGGCGGTGGAGTAGATCAGGCAGACCTCGACGACGATGACCAGCATCGCGCCGTTGTGCGCGAGGTTGGCGAGCATGTCGCAGACAGTGCGGGCCTCGCTGTGCGGGGAGTACCGGCCGACCAGGCGCCAGACCGCCTGCGACGCCCACAGCGCCCAGAAGAACAGGCCCCAGCCGA
>DATMEI010000215.1:0-2913 GCA_035556995.1 Streptomyces sp. | reverse complement strand
TGCCGCGTCGGAGGCGCTGGTGCCGGCCGGCTTGGCCTCCCGGTCGTCGTCGTTCCGGTCGTCCTTGTCGTTCCGGTCGTCCTTCTCGTCCCGGTCGTCCCGGTCCTTGCGGTCGTCCCTGTCTTCGACCTGGACGGTCTTCGTGGAGCGCTGCTGCCCGCCGTCGTCCGCGATGGCCGCGGCGGAGAGCGTGCCCGTACCGATCAGGGCGGCGGCGGTGACCGTGGCGATGGCGATCTTGCGCTTCATGACTGGTTCCTCCCGAGTGGGTTGCGATGTGTGTCCCACCGTGGAGGGCGGACCCTGAACGCAGCCTGAAGCCACCTGAAGATCACTTCAGGTGCGATGGGGGAGAGTGGTCCCATGCGCTTGCTGATCGTGGAGGACGAGCAGCGACTCGCCCGGTCGCTCGCCAAGGGGCTCACAGCCGAGGGCTTCGCCGTCGACGTCGTGCACGACGGTGCCGAGGGGCTGCACAGGGCGAGTGAGGGCGACTACGACCTGATCGTGCTCGACATCATGCTGCCCGGCATGAACGGCTACCGCGTCTGCGGCGCTCTGCGTGCGGCAGGAGACGAGACGCCGGTGCTGATGCTGACCGCCAAGGACGGCGAGTACGACGAGGCCGAGGGCCTGGACACCGGAGCCGACGACTATCTGACCAAGCCGTTCTCGTACGTCGTGCTGCTCGCCAGGGTGCGGGCGCTGCTGCGGCGCCGTACGCGCGGGGCGAAGACGGTGCTCCGGCTGGGCACACTGACCGTCGACCCGGGAAGCCGGCAGGTGACCGTCGGAGAGCGGGAAGTGGAGGTCACCGCGAAGGAGTTCGCCGTGCTGGAGCACCTCGCCGTGCGGGCGGGGGACATCGTCTCCAAGTCGGAAATCCTGGAGCACGTCTGGGACTTCGCATACGACGGCGACGTCAACATCGTCGAGGTCTACATCAGCGCGCTGCGCCGCAAGCTCGGTGCGGGCTGGATCGCCACCGTGCGGGGCGCCGGATACCGGCTGGTGGACGCCGGTGCGTAGGGGTTCCGTACGGGCTCGCGCCGCGCTGGGCGCGACCCTCGTCGTCGCTGTCGCGCTGGTGGCCGCCGGGATCGCGGTGGTGGCGGTGCTGCGCGGGGGGCTGGCCGACAACGCCCGGCTGCAGGCCGAGTCGAATGCCCGCGAAGTGGCCGCGCAGGTCTCCGCAGCGGACGCTCAGGACGTACCCCAGGTGGACGGCCTGGACGACGGGGACGAGCCCGTACAGGTCGTCGGGGCGGGCAGAAAGGTACTGGGCGCCGGCGAGACGCTCCGAGGACGCGGCCCGGTCGTGGACTTCTTCCCGGTCGACGACGACCGCCGCGAGGGCGAGTCGGACGATGACGACGACGCGGACGACCGGGAAGAGGGGCGGAGCGGAGCCGAGACCGACGGAAAGAGCAAGGACAAGACCCTCTCCCTGCCGTTGGACGAGGACTCCTCGGCGACGGGCGAGTTCACAGTCGTCGGCGTGCAGACCCTCACGCGTGACGGCACACCCGTGACGGTGTACGCGGGCGCCTCCCTCAAGGACCAGCAGGAAGCCGTCTCTTCGGTCACGCAGTCGATGCTTCTCGGACTGCCCGCGCTGCTTCTGGTCGTCTCGGGAGTCACCTGGCTGGTGACACGGCGTGCGCTGCGTCCCGTGGAGAGCATCCGCAATGAGATGGCCGGGATCACGGCCAGCACCGACCTGTCGCGGCGCGTGCCGGAGCCGGACGCCCGCGACGAAGTGGCCCGGCTGGCCCGTACGACCAACGAGACCCTGGCCGCTCTGGAGTCCTCCGTGGAGCGGCAGCGGCGGTTCGTCGCCGACGTCTCCCACGAACTGCGCAGCCCCATCGCCTCCTTGCGTACGCAGCTCGAAGTGGGCGCCGCCCATCCCGATCTGCTGGACGTCGACGGGGCCGTGGCGGACACCGTACGGCTGCAGCAGCTCGCGACCGATCTGCTGCTGCTGGCCCGTCTCGACGCAGGGGAACGGCCCGGCGAAGGGCGCGTGGCGCTGGGCGCGCTCGTACGGGAGGAGCTGGCGCAGGAGCAGCAGGGGCCGCACCCGGTACGTGCCGGGGAACTGGCCGAGGGCGAAGTGACCGGTTCACGGGGCCAGTTGGCGCGGGTGCTGGTCAATCTGCTGCAGAACGCGCAGCGGCACGCCGCATCGGAGGTGACGGTCGCCGTACGGGAGGACGGCCGCTGGGTGGAACTGGAGGTCGCGGACGACGGCCCCGGAGTTCCCGAGGCGGAGCGGGAGCGGATCTTCGAGCGTTTCGTACGGCTGGACGACGCCCGCAGCCGTGACGAGGGCGGAGCAGGGCTCGGCCTCGCCATCGCCCGCGATGTGGCAGCCCGGCACGGCGGGACGCTGACCGTCGCGTCAGGCGCCGCGGGAGGCGCCCGCTTCGTGCTGGGGCTGCCGTCGGTCCGGGACTCTCAGAACACGCCCTAGAAACGGCCGCGTTCGATGCGGAGCTTCTCCGCGACAGGCCGCAGCGTCTCGTAGAGGTGTTCCAGGTCCTCCGGCGACATCCGGTCGATGAAGTGACGCCGTACCGAGGCGACATGGTGCGGGGCGACGCTGCGCATCGTGTCCCAGCCTTCCTCGGTGAGGACGGCGAACAGGCCGCGCTTGTCCGACTCGCAGCTCTCGCGGCGGACCAGGTTCGCCTTCTCCATACGGGTGATCTGATGGGAGAGGCGGCTCTTGGACTGGAGAGTGGCGGCAGCCAGATCGCTCATCCGCAGCCGGTGCTCGTCGGATTCGGAGAGGTTGACCAGGATTTCGTAGTCGTTCATGGTCAGGCCGAACGGCTGGAGGTCACGCTCCAGCTGGTACATGAGCAGTCGGTTGACGTCCAGGTGGATGCGCCATGCTTGCTGCTCGTC
>DATMEI010000214.1:0-5988 GCA_035556995.1 Streptomyces sp. | reverse complement strand
CGCGTTGAGCAGCGGGACGGAGCGGCTGGCCGCCGCCAGACGCAGCCACCGCGGCAGCCGGCCCATCGAGTAGTGCGCCATGGGGCGGCGCCTGCCCTCGTAGTGATGGTGCATGAACTCGGCCTTGTACGTGGCCATGTCGACGCCCACGGGGCAGTCGCTGCGGCAGCCCTTGCAGGAGAGGCACAGGTCGAGAGCTTCGTGCACCTCCTTCGACTGCCAGCCGTCGGTGACGACTTCGCCCGCGAGCATCTCGTGCAGCAGCCGCGCACGTCCGCGCGTGGAGTGCTGCTCCTGGCCGGTCGCACGGAACGACGGGCACATCACCGACGAACCGGCTTCCGTGTTACGGCACTTGGCGACGCCCACACAGCGGCGCACGGCCGCCGAGAAGTCACCGCCGTCGTGCGGATAGCCGAACTCCACGGCGACGGGTTCGCGCGGCAGCGGCGCGAAGCGCAGGTTCTCGTCGATGCGTGCGGGCCGCACCAGCATGCCCGGGTTGAGCCCGCCGGACGGGTCCCAGAGGTCCTTGAAGCGTCCGAAGAGGCCGACCATCTCCTCCCCGTACATCTTCGGCAGCAGTTCCGCCCGCGCCTGCCCGTCCCCGTGCTCGCCGGAGAGCGAACCGCCGTGCGCGACGACGATGTCCGCCAACTCGTAGGAGAAGTCCCGGAATTGCCGGATGCCCGCGTCGCCCAGCAGGTCGAAGTCGATGCGTACGTGGATGCAGCCGTCCCCGAAGTGCCCGTACGGCAGGCCGTGCAGCCCGTGCTCGCGCAGCAGCGCGCGGAAGTCCCGCAGATACGCACCCAGCCGGGCGGGCGGCACGGCGCAGTCCTCCCAGCCCGGCCACGCCTCGCTGCCGTCGCCCGTACGGGTCGCCGTGCCGGAGGCGTCCTCGCGGATGCGCCACAGGGCGCGCTGCGCGGACGGCTCCACGACGAGCTGGTGGCTGGTGCTGCCGTCCGCCGCCGCGGCACGGCACAACTCCCCGGCCCGTGCACGCGCCGCGGCCTCGTCCTCACCGCCGACCTCGACGAACAACCAGGCGCCACCGCGCGGCAGATCCGCCCGGGCAGCGTCGGAGACGAGGTCGTTCGCCATGCCCTCGACGGTCAGCGGCTCGTGCGGCAGCAGCCCGGCCGCGGCCTCCGCCGCGGCGCTCTCGTCGGCGTAGCCGAGCACGGCCAGCACGCGCGCGCCGGGCGTCGGTACGAGAGCGACCCTCGCCCGCGTCAGCACACCGAGCGTGCCCTCGCTCCCCGTGAACACCCGCGCCCAGTCCTCGCCCTTCTCCGGCAGCAGCTCGTCGAGGGCGTAACCGGAGATGCGGCGCGGAAGTTCGGGAAATCCCGTGCGCAGCCTCGTCAGTTCGCCGCTCACCAGCGCCCGCGCGCCCTCCCGCAGCCTGTCGGGGACGCCGTCACCGCCGCGGGCGAGCAGCATCCGCTCCCCGCCGTAGCCGAGGACGTCCAGTTCGCGGACGTTGTCGGCGGTGGTGCCCCAGGCGACGGAGTGCGAGCCGCACGAGTTGTTGCCGATCATCCCGCCGAGGGTGCAGCGGCTGTGCGTGGACGGGTCGGGTCCGAAGGTGAGGCCGTGCGGCGCGGCGGCATCGCGCAGCCGGTCCAGGATCACCCCGGGCTGCACGAGGGCCGTACGCGTCTCCGGGTCGACGGACTCGATCCGGTCCATGTGGCGTGTGAAGTCGAGAACGACGCCGGTGCCGGTGGCCTGACCGGCGATGGACGTGCCGGCTCCCCGCGCGACCACGGGCACGCCCTGCTCACGGCACACGGCGAGCACCGCCGCGACGTCGTCGGCGTCCCGCGGTGCGACGACACCCAGCGGTACACGCCGGTAGTTGGAGGCGTCCATGGTGACGAGCGCGCGCGAGCCCGTGTCGAACTCGACCTCTCCTCCCACCGCGGCCCTCAATGCCCGCTCGACGTCACGGGCGTGCGTCTGCGCCGCCGCATCGGCCTGTGCCGCTGTCTGTGTCGCTGTGTGTGCCTGTGCCATGGGTCAAGCGTGCACGCTGACCGTCCTCGTACGGCACCCCTGGCTCGGGGCGAGCCGGGGGGTTCCTGCTGGGGATCCGGCTGCTCAGAACCGGCTGTACACTCGCCGTATGGATCGCACACGTTCAGTGAAGAAGCGCCTGGGACAGGCCCTTCACGCGCTGTGCGCCACCGCCGTCACCGCGAGCACCGCCGCCGACAGCCCGGCGACCGCAGCGGACGCCAACGCCCTTGCGCCGAAGAACGGCTGCCGGGCGCTGCGCGGCCACGGCTAGCTGCATCGCCCACGAGCGTTTCGTTTGACGGCCCCTTTCCAGGGGTCTGACCCGCCCGTGGATCTCGCCGCGTAGCGGCCGCCCACTCCCCCACCTCCCTTTCCCGCATTTCCCGCTTTCTCCGTGACGTCGCAGGACGCGCCTGCCGCTGAGCCGTGCCATCCGCAGATCCGGACGCACGGCATCACCCGTTCCGCACCGCACCACACCACCCGGCTCCGGCCCGGCCGTCGCGTACAGCGACGCCCCGCCGGCGACCGGCCACGCCGCATCAACCCCCGAAGGGGCCCCTGTGAAGTTGAACGAACTGCTGTCCGGCCATGACCACCAGGTGCTCCAGGGCGACCCGGAGACGAGGATCTCGGCCGGTGCGCAATTCGACGCCCACCGGGTCACGCCCGGGTCGCTGTTCATCGCGGTGCCCGGACACCTCGAGGGCGGGCCGGAGTTCATCGGTCCCGCGCTCGCGCGTGGTGCGGTGGCGGTCCTTCTCGAAGGGGAGATGAGCGGCCTTCCGGCTTCGGCGGTGGCGTCGCTCGACGGTGTGTGCGTCGTACGCGTGCCCCACGCCCGTACCGCAGCGGCCGTCGTCACTTCCCGCTTCTACGGCGAACCGGGCCGGGAGATGGACATGGTCGCGGTCACCGGCACCAACGGGAAGACGTCGGTGTCGTACATGACCGAGTCGGTGCTGCGTATCGCCGAGGGCGTGAAAGCCGGTGTCATCGGCACCGCGGGCAACCGGATCGGCGACGAGCTGATCCCCATGCCGCGGTCCGTACTGACCACCCCGGAGGCGCCGGACTTCCAGTATCTGCTGGGCTGCATGCGTGACCGGGGCGTCAAGAGCGTGGTGCTGGAGGCCACGTCGATGGGCCTGCTGAACCACCGCGTCGATCACGCGTTCCTCGACGTCGGGGTCTTCACCAACCTCTCGCAGGACCACCTGGACGACCACGGCACCATGGAGAACTACCGGGACGCCAAACTCCGCCTCTTCCAGGGCCTCTGCCGTCACGCCGTCGTCAACGCCGACGACCCTGTCGGCGCCACGATCCCGGCGATGATGCCGGGTGCCGTGACCACGTACGCCCTGGACGCCGAGGCCGACTACCGGGCGACCGACCTGGACATGGACGCCTTCGGCACCCGGTTCACCCTGCATCACGCGGGTCAGAAGTACCCGGCGGCGATCCCCGTCCCCGGCCGGTTCTCGGTGGCCAACGCGCTGGCCACCGTGGCCGCCTGCCACGTGCTGGGGCACGACCTCGAAGGGCTGGTCGCCGCCCTCGACCGGATGCCCCCGGTCCCGGGCCGGTTCGAGCGCTTCGAGACGCCCCGCGGCACCTCCGTGATCGTGGACTACGCACACTCCCCGGACTCCCTGGACAAAGTGCTGGCCACCATCCGCGACTTCGCGCCCGCCCGTGTCATCACCGTCTTCGGCTGCGGCGGGGACCGGGACGTCACCAAGCGCGCCGAGATGGGCGAGATCGCCGGAACGTACTCCGACCTGTGTGTCCTCACCTCGGACAACCCCCGCAACGAGGACCCGGAGACGATCCTGGACCAGATCGCCCCCGGGCTCGCCACGACCGGCACCCCTTTCGAGCGGTGCGCCGACCGGCGGGAGGCGATCTCGCGGGCCCTGTCCGTCGCCGACCGCGGTGACATCGTCCTCGTCGCAGGCAAGGGCAGCGAGCCGTACCAGGTCGTGGGCGAGCGGCTGCTCCCCTTCAACGACATGGCCACGGTGCGCGAACTCGCCGACATGTAGGGGCCCTTGGGGCCGAGGGCAGAAGAAGGAAACGTTGTTGTCAACGATGGGTTGACGCTCCGCCGAGCGTCAACCTACGGTTGACACATGACGAATCCCGTGGGCATGACGAACCCCGTCCGGCTCGACGACCTGATCGAGGCCATCAAGAAGGTCCACCCCGAAGCTCTCGACCAGCTCTCCGACGCGGTCATCGCGGCCGATCACCTGGGCGACGTGGCGGACCATCTGATCGGCCACTTCGTAGACCAGGCAAGGCGCTCCGGGGCCTCCTGGACGGAGATCGGCAAGAGCATGGGAGTCACCAGGCAGGCCGCACAGAAGCGTTTCGTGGCGAAGGCTCCCGGCGAGGCCTCGGACCTCGACCCCAGCCAGGGCTTCAGCCGCTTCACCGAACGGGCGCGGAACGTCGTGATGGCGGCGCAGAACGAAGCGCAGGCCGCGGAGAACGACGAGATCCGCCCCGAACACCTCGTGCTGGGGCTCCTGATCGAGCCCGAATCCGTCGCAGCGGCAACGATCGTCGCGCAGGGCGTGCCGCTTCAGTCCGTACGGGAGGCCGTGACCGGGGCGCTTCCGCCGGCGGCGGCGCACGTGCCGGAGCTGGTCCCGTACGACGCGGGGGCACGGAAGGTGCTGGAGCTCACGTTCCGCGAGGCCCTGCGGCTGGGTCACAACTACATCGGCACCGAACACATCCTGCTCGCATTGCTGGAGTTCGAAGACGGCACGGGCGTACTCACCGGCCTCGGCGTCGACAAGACCACCGCGGAGGCCGCCGTCACCGAGGCCGTGGCCGACGCCTTCGCCGCGGGCCGGCAGGAGCGTCTCTGAGCCGCGCCCGCCCGTGCGCCCGTCCCATCCGCGGCCGGCGAACGGCGAACGGCGATCCCTTCAGCCCCCCGGGGAGTCCTGGCAGAGCTCCTCCGGGATGGCGCGGGTGTCGATGTGCACGCCGCCCACGACGCGTCCACCGGCGATGGCGGCGGCCCGCAGACAGAAGTGCACCCACATGTTGAACTGGATCTCCTTGGCCACACGCAGCCGGCTGTAGAGCAGATCCGCCAGCCGGTCACCCGCACGCGACCACGCCTCGGTCTCGAACTCGAGGAGCCCGTCCTCGGCGATGCGAGTCGTGAACCGGATCTGACCGGCCTCCAGATGACCTTGCAGCGTCCCGAACCGGAGCGAGGTCGCATCGCGGTGCAGGACGCGCACGGGCCCGTCCCAGGGGCCCGGCATCTGCACCCGGTATTCGTCACCGGCGCACGGCGGCCCGACCGTGCCCCTCGTCTTGTGGAAGACGGCAACGGTCGACGGAGAGACCCGGTTCAGGTTCGACTCGACGGCCTCGGTCAGTTCACCGGGGCTCATCGGGGAGCCCTCGATCCGCACGCTGAAACGGCGGTGGAACATCGGCCCGACGCCGTCGGAGAGCGGCTTGCTGCGCCCGTCGCAGTGCTCCGGTTCCAGCTCGGGCGGCAGATCCCCTTCGTCCCCCGTCGTCTCACTGCGGTGCAGCGCCGTGACGCGCCAGAAGTACTGCCAGGACACCAGCAGCACCCCCGCCGGAAAGCGCAGCAGGGCCCCCGCCCGTCGTCTCGTCGAGGGCCCTTGTGGAGGTGCCGCATGAGGTGTGGACATGCCCTTCATGACACCATGTGAGTTATTTGTACGCGTATCGGAATCGCCTGTCGCCGGGGCGGAACGGAGGCCGGACTTTGCTGACCGCAAGGGTGATGAAGGCTCTCGGAGTGCAGAGTCAGCACCTGCAGTCCGCTTCCATGGGATCGGTCGCGCTGTGCACCGTTCTGTGGATGCGGGCTGCGGGTCTGGACCAGGACGAACGCGGCAACGCCGAGCGCCGCGCCATCTTCGTCGGCCTGTGGGCACCGACACTGTGGCTGATGAG
>DATMEI010000213.1:0-3134 GCA_035556995.1 Streptomyces sp. | reverse complement strand
GGCAGCGCCCGCACCCACCCTGCCGCCCACGCCGAACGCCGCCGCGCCCATCACCGTCAGCGCGAGGCTGTACCCGGCAACGGGCAGCCGCAGCCGCTTCTCCAGGGACGGGGCCAGTGCGGCGTTCACCGCGGCCCATCCCGCCAGAGCGCCGGCAGCCGGCCATGGCCTGCGCCGGATGGAACGCAGCGCTCCCAGCCGCGTGTAGCCGGCGGTGTAGCTGACCTGGGTGCCGAGAAACGCGGCCATGCCGAGCAGGAAGGCCGGCTCGTGCTCGTCGAAGAGGAGCGCGGTGTCCCCGGCCGTCGCGCAGGCGAGACCTGCGAGGAGGGCGCGGGGCGGCGGGGTCTGCTCGTCGGGCCGCCGGCGCAGGGCGTACGAAGCCAGCGCGGGCATCAGCAGCGGTTTCGCCGCCCGGTGCACACCGCGGGGACGGCCGCCCGCGACGGCCGCGAGGTCGGCGGCGGCCAGGGCGCCGAAGGCGACGAGTGAGCCCCGGCCCTGACCGTCCGGACGAGTGACTCGTGAGGCTGCGGCCTTCGCGGCGTCGAGGAGTGTGTGTCTGGGGGACCGCCCGGTGATCGTCATGCCGGGAGTCTGTCGGCACCGTTCACAGCAGGTCAACAGGGCCCGTACGGAAGGCGGGTGGCGCCGGGCGCCTGCCGCGGGGTCCACGGAGTCGCAGCGCTGCCGGCGGGTCTTCTTCCACCGGCTGGAGCAGGCGACAAGGCGGCATCCGGGCGCAGACACCCTCTCGGGGGACGAACCGGGACTGGATCCGGCACCGGTCACACGTCCCGCGGGGATGCGCTACCGCGCCCGGAGGAGGAGCCTGGACGCATGACTCCTCCGATTGTCGTGCATCCTCCGGCGGCCAAGGGTGGCCGCCGGGTCACGGCTCACGCAGAACAGCTGGGGGTGGCGTTCCGCAAGGAGGACGTGACCGAGTTCCTGAGGCATGCGGGTCTGAGTGAGGACGAGATCCAGCTCGACGACCCGAACCTGATCGAGTGGCGTGGTGGCGGTCCCGAAGTCTGGCACTGAACGGGGCCCCGGCCCGTTCGTCCGCCGAATGCGGTGAATTCCGGCGATGCGGCCGGTCCACCTCTGCAAGGCAACAGGAACGGCGGCCAGGGAGGACGTCACATGCAGAAGATCACGACCCACCTGTGGTTCGACAATCAGGCCGAAGAGGCGGTGGCGCACTACACCTCCGTCTTCCCCGACTCGCGGGTGATCGATGTGCAGCGTTACGGAGAGGCCGGGCCCGGCGAGGCGGGGACGGTCATGACCATCACGTTCGAGCTCGCGGGGCAGCGCTACATCGCGCTCAACGGAGGCCCCGAGTTCACCTTCAACGAGGCCGTCTCGCTCTACGTGGACTGCGCGGACCAGGAAGAGGTCGACAAGTACTGGTCGAAGCTCGGCGAGGGCGGCCAGGAGGGCCCCTGCGGGTGGCTGAGGGACAAGTACGGGCTGTCGTGGCAGATCGTCCCCCGGGCTCTGACCGACCTCCTGAGGGACCCCGACCCTCTCAAGTCCGCGCAGGTCATGAAGGCCATGCTGGGGATGAGGAAGCTCGACGTGAAGGGCCTGGAAGACGCCTACAAGCAGTGAGCGCAGGCGAGTTGAGGCCCGGGCGCGACCGGCACCGGGCGGGCGGCACTGAAGTGTGACCCAGGGGTACGGGGCGAGTGCGGCGCGGAAGCTGCCTCGTCCCGCACCCTTATGCTGCCCCGGGCCTGCCCGTGCTTCGAAGGGGACCTCCGATGACGCCTGAGCAGTGGGAGACGATCCGGCGCCTGGTGGACTGGCTGGACGCTGCCAACGGCACCGGCGAGCAGGAGACCGCGATGCGGCTGATGAAACTGGCCGAAGAGTCCGGCGAGGTGATGCAGGCGTACATCGGTGCGGTGGGCCAGAACCCCCGCAAGGGTCACACGCACAGCCCGTCGGACGTGGCCGGTGAGCTGTGCGACGTCATCGTCACGGCCGCCGTCGCACTGCACCGCTTCACCGACGACCCGGCGGCGGCCCTGGACGAGAAGATCCGCCAGGTCGCCCTGCGCTCACCGCCGTCCGCCTCCGGGCGCACGGACACGGGCGGGGACGGGGACGGGGTCGGTTTCCACGGGGACGGTTCCGGCCTGGCCGGCTCGGCGGAGGCTTGCGTAGGCGAGGGTCCGGGCTGACCGACGCGGCTCGTCCGCCCGCCGGGCCCCGCACGTGTATTCGCCGCCATACGTGTACGTGTATCCGCCGCCGTACGGCGGGAATCGGGCTTGCACCGGTCTGCGGCGGACGGACGAATACCTGTCGTTCGTTCGTCCGTCCGTCCGCCGCAGACCGGGCGAGCTTCCCGCGAATCTCAGAACTGGCCCTCACGGGACTGCCGTTCGGGTACGGCGTCGGCCGGAGGGCCCGTCAGTACCGGCTCGGCGGGCGCCGGTGCTGGCGGCGGCGGCTCTGTCCGCGTGGCGTCGTCCTCGACGAGTGCGCCCTCCGTGTCGGGCGGGAGCGACTTCTGGGCCCGTCCCATCGCGAAGAGCAGGACGACCATGAGGATCGGGCAGACGGCGAAGGTGGTGAACGCGCCGCCCGTGCCGAGTCCGGCGTCCAGAAGGACTCCGCCGAGCCACGGGCCGATCATCGCGCCGACCTTCGCGACCGATGAGGCCCAGGCAGCGCCGTTGGCGCGGATCGGGGTGGGGTAGAAGGTGCCGGCGATGCTGGTGATGCCGCCGTGGCCGCCGTTGATGAACATCTTCGCGGAGATGATGACGCAGATGTACAGCACCGGTCCGGGCGCCCCGAGGCCGAGGGTCAGCATGGCGACGGACGCCATCAGCGGCATCCACAGGATGCTGCCCACGCCCTTGCGGTCGACGAACCTGCTGATGGCCAGCTGTGCGCCGGCACCCGCGACACTCGCCGCCGCCGCGATGGTCGCAGCCGAGCTGACGCTGAAGCCCATCCGCTCGTTGATCAGCGGTGTCCAGAACACCATGAAGTAGATCAGTGCCGAGGACAGCAGATAGACCAGCCAGAGGAACGGTGTGATGCGGGCGAGTGAACCTCGGAAGAGCTTCACCGGGGTGAACTTCCCCTCGGTCAGGACCGGTTGGGGGTCGCCC
>DATMEI010000212.1:0-5333 GCA_035556995.1 Streptomyces sp. | reverse complement strand
CAGCTGAAGCCACTTGTCGGTGCCGAAGCCGACGTCGTCGGAGAAGATGCGCGGCAGATAGACCAGCATGCCGAACTCCGGTGCCGTGTTGATGATCCGCACCAGACAGCCCACCACGACGCGCGGATGGGTCTTCACGATGGAGATGCTGTTGGCCAGGCTTTGAGCCGTGGTCAACTCGGGCGGCGCCAGCCTGTCGCCGCCCGCACGGCTTCGGGCCCCGACCAGGGATATCGCACCGCCCGCGGCGATGAGGGCCAGGGCGGACCAGAGAGTGCCCAGCTCGCCGAGGGGCGGGATGGTCAGGCTGGCCCAGAGGGAGCCGAGGGTCGGCAGCCCGCCCGTGAAGGCGAAGTAGAACCAGCCGACGGCAGTGCCCAGCCGCGCCGTCGGGGCCGTGTCGGTGATCCAGACGAGGAAGCCGAAGGCGAAGAGCGGATAGCCGAAGCCGCGGATGCCGTAGAGCACCAGCATCATCGGATAGTTCTCGGTGCCGAGGGCGGCCACCAGATACAGGGCGTCGAAGACGATCCAGATGGCCAGGCCGATCCACATCACCCGGCGCGGTCCCCACACTTCGGCGAGTGCGCCGGAGAACCAGGAGGCCAGCATCACCGTGACGCCGTAGACCGTCATCACATAGCCGGCCTTGACGTCCGTACCGGCCCCGTGATCTGCCATGTACGGCGCGATGAAGCCGGCCTCGACTCCGTCCCCGATCATGAACAGCAGGACACCGATATAACCCAGCAGCAGGGGCTTGGGGAGCCCCATGCGGTCCAGCAGTCCTCCCGATCCCTGCTCTGCCCCCGCGGTCGCGGGGGATTCCGCAGCACGTCCCGGCATCACGGCCTCCACTCTGAGGTGCTCGGCTTGTATGCCGCAGATCCTCAGGTGCGCTGGGAAAAATATCAATAGCGATGTTAAAAATAACTACATTCGCTGTGAAGCAGCGCCGGGGAGGCACCTTCAGGTGGCCCTTCATCCCTACTCCACGGCCACGAACCGGACCTCGGTCAGCTTGCCCATGGCGGTCAGCAGGTCCTCGTCGTCGGCCGGGCCCGTCAGCAGTACGTGGTCGAAGGACTCCACCCCCGCCAGCCGGTGCAGCGCGCTGCGGCCCACCTTGCTGTGATCCATCAGCAGCACGCTCAGACTTGCCGCCTCCCGCATCGCGCGCTTGACCGCGACGATCTCCTGTTCCTGGTGGAAGGTCATCGTCGCCGTCATCGCGGAGGTGGACAGGACCGTGACGTCGACGGAGAAGCCGCTGATCATCTCCAGTGCGGGGAGGCCGATCCAGGAGTCGTGCGTACGGGAGTACTCGCCGCCGATGCAGATGAGCCGGATGTCCTCGACGCCCCGCAACTCCTCGAGGATGAGCCGGTAGTTGGTCACCACCGTCAGGGGGCCCACCTGCGGCAGCAGCCTGGCCAGCGCCAGAGCGCTGGTCGAGTCGTCCAGCATCAGCGACATCCCCGGCGTGATGAAGGTCAGGGCCTCCCGCGCCAGGGCGTCCTTGGCGTCGGTGTGCGCGTGCAGACGGAAGTCGGAACTGGACTCGAAGACCGTGGAGGCCTGAGCCGAGACGCCGCCGTGGTACTTGCGCAGGATGCCCTGATCGGCCAGGTCGGCGATGTCGCGGTGCACCGTCATCAGGCTGACGCCGGTCAGTTCGGTGAGCGAGGCGACGCTGGCGTCGCCGTGTTCCAGCACGAAATCGATGATCGTCTGCTGTCGCTGCCGGCGCGTGGCGCGTGCTCCCTTGGCGGTCATGCGAACCATCCTGCCTGGTGTGCGGACCCGAGGTCCCCTGTGTCACGGGTCTCCAGTCTCTAACATTCACCTCGTGACAACTAACAATTACAGTGTTAATTTACTGGCACCGCGAGGTTAAGGAGTGTCTGCCGTGGCAGCAGCAGTTGTGTTCGACATGGACGGAGTGCTCGTCGAGAGCGAGCACCTCTGGGAGGAGCTGTGGACCTCCTTCGCCGCCGCACGGGGCGCGCAGTGGGGCCCCGAGCAGACCAAGAGCTGCCAGGGCATGAGTGCCCCGGAGTGGGCGGCCTTCCTCTCGGACTTCGCCGCCGCGGGAGACAGCCCGGAGGACACCGAACGGACCGTGGTCGACGGCATGATCACCGCCCTGGAGCAGGGCCGGATCGAACTGCTGCCCGGCGCACGGGAGATGGTGGCCGAAGCCGCCGCGCTGTGCCCGATCGCGCTGGCATCCTCCGCCCCGCGCAGGGTGATCGACGCGGTGCTCGTACTGCACGGAATCGACCACCACTTCAAGGCCACCGTCTCCAGTGCCGAGGTCCCCCGCGGCAAGCCCAGCCCGGACGTCTATCTCGCCGCGGCCGGGAAGCTGGGTGTCCCGGCGCACGACTGCCTGGCCGTGGAGGACTCCAGCAACGGTCTGCGGGCCGCAGCCGCCGCCCGGATGACCGTGGTGGCCATTCCCAACCCGCGGTACGCGCCGGCCGAGGACGCCTTGGCCCACGCGTCCTTCTCCGCATCCGAGCACGCCGCGGTGAGCCGCTTCCTCACCGGACAACTCAGACTGACCGGACAGCTCGGCCCGACCGGTCGGCTTCAGTCCGACGACCCCGCTGAGGGAAGGTGACCGGGCATGACCAAGGTCCTTGCAGCGGGCGACGCCTTCGTCGCCCCGGAACTCTTCGTGGACGCCCTGCGCGAGGCCGCTCCCGGCACCGGCCTCGACTTCCGGACCCTGCGTGCTCCCTGGCCGGTCGAGCCCTTCGGCCCGGTCGGCGGCGTCGAGGAGGCCAGCGGCACGGAAGAGGCGCTGCTCGCCGCACTCGGCGACGCGGAGATCGCGCTGACCCAGATGGCACCCTTCACAGCGAACGTGATCCGGGCCGCCCCCGCGCTGCGGATGATCAGCGTCTGCCGTGGCGGGCCGGTCAATGTGGATCTGGCCGCCGCCACCGAGGCGGGTGTCACCGTCTCCTACGCCCCGGGCCGGAATGCCGCGGCAGCCGCCGAGTTCGCCGTCGGTCTGATGCTGGCGGCGCTGCGGCGCATCCCCGCCGCCGACGCCGAGCTGAAGCAGGGCATCTGGCGCGGCGACTACTACGCCTACGACAACGCCGGGCTGGAACTCGACGGTTCGGTCGCCGGTCTCGTCGGGTACGGCGCCATCGGCTCCATCGTCGCCCGCGTACTGCGTGCCTTCGGCGCGCACGTCCTGGTGGCCGACCCCTATACGGACAAGCAGCGGGCCGAGGCCGACGGAGTCGAACTCGTCGCCCTCGACGAGCTGCTCCGGCGCAGCTCCCTCGTCAGCCTGCACGCCCGCCTCACGTCCGAGACCCGGCACCTGCTCAACGCCGGCAACCTCCAGCTCCTCCCCGAAGGCGCCGTCCTGGTCAACTCCGCCCGCGGCGGACTCCTCGACTACGGCCCGCTGCCCGGGCTGCTGGCCTCCGGCCGGCTCGGCGCGCTCGCCCTCGACGTCTACGACATCGAGCCGCCGCCCGCCGACTGGCCGCTGCACGAGGCGTCCGGTCCGCAAGGGCGGGTCATCACCACCCCGCATCTGGCGGGCGCCACCCGGCAGACCGCACACCGCGCCGCCGCCATCAGCGCAGCCGAGGCGGCCCGGTTCCTGCGAGGCGAGCCGCTGCGTTTCGTCGCCAACCCGGAAGCGGACCCCTCAACCGGCACACTCGGCCCGGGAGGTGCCCGCTCATGATCGTGGGTGTGGATGTCGGAACCTCGCTGACCAAGGCCCAGTTGATCGGCCGCGACGGGCGTACGACGATCCCGCACGAGGCCCGCAGCACCGTCTACACCCTGCCGGGACAGCGCGTCGAACAGGATCTGGACGAGGTCGTGGGGACCGTGATCACGGTCGTACGCGAGGCCGTCGCCGACGCCGCCGAACTGACCCCCGGCGAACCGGTCGAGGCTCTCGCACTCACCGGCCAGGGCGACGGGCTCTGGCTGCGTGACGGTGAGGGCCGCGCTGTCGGACGGGCCCTGTCCTGGATGGACGGCCGCGCCGCCGGTGTACTCGAGCGCTGGGCCGCCGACGGTGTCGCACGGCGCGTCCATCAGCGCACTGGTGCCGGGATGTTCCCCGGTTCCGCCGCCCCGCTGCTCGCCCATCTCGCCGAGCACGAACCGGAACGGCTGTCACGGGCCGCCGTCGCGGGGTACTGCGTGGACGCGATCGTGCAGCGCTTCACCGGCGAGATCACCGTCGACGCATCCGACGCCTCCCAGCCCTTCCTGGACGTGGCCTCCCGCTCGTACGACGACGAGGCACTGGAACTGTGCGGGCTCACCCGCCACCGGCATCTGCTCGCCGACCCCGCGCCGCCCGGCACCCTCTTCCGGCTGCTGCCCGGCATCGCCGAACAGCTCGGGCTGCCGGCCGGACTCCCCGTGTCCGCAGGCCCGTTCGACATTCCCGCCTGCGGTGTCGGCTCAGGGCTCGCCGCACCCGGCGAAGGCAACCTCATCATCGGCACGACCCTCGCCAGCCAGGTTCTGACCGACGACCCCACACCACCGGCGAGCGAGGATCCGGCCGGGATGCTGCTGGCCACCCCGCGGCCGGACCAGTACCTCCGCGTCATGCCCGCCATGATCGGCACCGCGGGCCTCGACTGGCTGATCAAGCTGCTCGGCGTCGGGATCGTGGAACTCGACGCACTGCTCGCGCAGTCGCCCTACGGCGCCGACGGCGTCACAGCGCTGCCCTTCCTCTCCGCGAGCGGTGAGCGCGCGCCCTTCGTCGACGCCCGCGCACGTGGCCGGCTGGACGGGCTGACCCCGACGACCGGCCGTGCCGATCTCGTACGCGCGCTGTGCGAGTCGGTCGCCTACTCCGCCCGGCACTGCATGGAGAACCTCGGTGTCTCCGGAGCGGTGACCGCCTGCGGCGGCGGTGCGCGGTCCGCGGAGTGGGCCCGTATCTTCGCCGGTGTTCTCGCCACCGATCTGCACGTCTGTGACGACGCCGTCGGCATCCGCGGCGCCGCCCAGGTCTGCTGGGAGGCCCTGGGCGAGCCGATCGACGCCGAGCAGTGGCGCGCGCAGCGCCGCACCGTCACCGCCGACCCCGAAGCCATCGACTTCTACGCGGACGGCTACGCCTCCTATCTGCGTACCCTCGCCGCCGCCCGCGAAGGCTGGAGCAGGACATGACCAGGCTCTTCAACGACCCGGCACACTTCACCGACGACATGGTGACCGGATTCGCCGCGGCACACCCCGAGTACGTACAGGTGGTGCGGGGCGGTGTCGTACGCGCCCAGCGCCCGCGCTCCGGCAAGGTCGCCGTCCTCACCGGCGGCGGTTCG